>JAYUSV010000427.1:0-12442 GCA_043755495.1 Synechococcales cyanobacterium | reverse complement strand
TGATCTAGCCATGGCTGTGGATGCCTGTATTGAGGAGCGATATCGAGCCAAGAACTGCAAGATATCACGTTTTATATTTAATTAAGCTCAGCTACTTAGCACTGAAACATTATTACCATCAAAGTTTGCACGGGCTAAATCAGATTTACCATCACCATCAAAATCTCCCACCGTCAATTGCGTAAGTCTTAGTAGCAATTTGCTCTCTTCTGTAAAATGTGGAATACTAGAACCTAAGCTAAAAAGCGTAGGAGTGCTAAATTTCCTATCTCCTTCACCCAAGAAAATAGCAATTTCATTATTATAGAATCTTGCCGCTGCTAAATCTTTTTTACCATCTCCATTAAAATCACCAGTTTTAATAGAGTAGACTCCTTGCCAATTTCCAGCAAAGTCTAATATTTTTGGTGTATCAAAACTTCCATTACCTTTACCAAAAAATAGTGAAATACTATCATCGCTCCAGTTTGCTACAGCAAAATCAGCATTTTTGTCACCATCGAAATCATCTGCTGTAACAGACAAAGCTGAGGTTCCTCCTCGTCCATCAAACTTGTCTATAGGAATTCTTCTGTAAACTTGACCATTGCTAATAAGAGAAACTTCGCTAGTTCTATAGTTCGCTACAACTAAATCTGATTTATCATCTTCATTGAAATCATCAACTGCTATAGAAATCGGGCTATTCACTTCTCCTATAGTAGTATTGCTAGAGAAAGTACCATCGCCATTGCCATTAAGAATTGAAATGTTATTATCATCAAAATTTGCAACAGCTAAATCTGGTTTAGAATCTATATTAAACCTACCTATTGTAACAGAGTTTGACCAGGCACCTACAGGAAAAGTCCCTTTGCTTCTAAAAGTACCATTACCATTTCCCACAAGAACTGATAAATCATTATCACGAAGACTATTTGTAGCCACTATATCAGGTTTATTGTCATTATCAAGATCCCCGACCGTTATGGAACTAGCCCCCTGACCTCCTATAGAAATTGGAGGAAGACTGTTAAAGTGCCCGTTGCCATCACTAAGAAGAATTGAAACACCACCTACGTCATTTGCTATAACTAAATCATCCTTGCCATCCCCGTTGATGTCAGATGCCGCCACAGATCTTGGTTGAGTCCCAGCATTAAAAGTTCTAACAGGTAAAAATTTTACCGAGTCTGTAAGATTCAGAGTGATAGTTTCATTGGGATCAAAAATCCCATCGATCGGCGCAGTTACCCGAATAACAGCAGTAGTAGCACCCGCTGCAACAGTAAAGGTATTAGCAGTCAGCGCAGTGATATTGTTACCAGCCCCAAAAGTGTAATCAGTAGTAGCTGTCGCTGTACTTCTACCAGAAACAGCAAACTTAACGATCTGTCCACCAACCGGGGCTGGAGCATCTAGAGTAATAATAAATTCACCAGGCAGACCGCCTTCGATCGCGTTGATACCAGCAGCAATAGTGACATTAGGTAATTGCATGAGTAGAGCCTCAAAAACTAATTGGTTAATAAACACAATCTACTTTTAGATTGCTTCAGAAAAATTCTTCCGCAGATACAGCAAAGAAAAACATGAAGGCTATGGGCTGCACCTACAAATAATTAATCCACCAGTAAAGATTACATATATTTTCTGATATACTTCAAGTCACAGTTTCTGGGACAAAAAGTGATCCCAAATATTGCTTGACAATTTTAGGTGCAATCATTATTATGGCCAGCCTCAAAGTAGCAGCAAACAAAATCCAACTTATTAGCCAAGCCATCCTCGATCGAGGATGGTCAAAAAAAAGTGATAAATGGTTGATCGCAGCCAGCAAAATTTTAGAACCCGACATGCGCTGGGCATCAACCGACTCCTTCCCCATCTCGATCGGTAGCTGGCTGCGCTTTTGCAAAGGTGAACCAGTCAGACCCGAAACCTTTAAAGCTTTCTGCCAAATACTAGAACTAGATTGGCAAGAAATTGCCACGTCTCCCAACACAAACCGCAACCCCCAACACGACTGGGGCGAAATACCAGACACCACCACCCTCATTCACCGAACCCCCGAAACCACCACCCTCCAAAAATGGATCACCACCGACCACGCCCGCCTGATCTCGATCATCGGCATCGGCGGCATCGGTAAAACCGCCCTCGCCGCCCACATTGCCCACACCAACACCCCCGAATTTTCATCCATCATCTGGCGCAGCCTCCGCGAAGCCCCCACCGTCGAAAAAATCCTCAGCGACTGCATTAAACACCTCTCCCAGCACCAGCACATCGCACTCCCCGAAAGTCTCAACGATCAAATCACCACCCTCATCGATCGACTGCGCACCGATCGCTGCCTAATCATCTTAGACAACGCCGAATCCATCCTCCAAAGCGGCAGCCTCAGCGGCAACTACCACCCCCAACACCAAGGCTACAGCAACCTCTTGCGCCGCATCGGCGAAGCCAAGCACCAAAGCTGCCTCATAGTCACCAGCCGCGAACAACTCTCCGAACCCCGCCAACTTCAAGGCGAATTCTCACCGGTCAAAATACTACAGCTCAGCGGCTTACCCGCAGCCAGCCAAATACTCCAAGACAAAGGCATTAGCGGCACCGCAACAGAAATCGCCCAACTCACCGCCCAATACCATGGCAACCCCCTCGCCCTGCAACTAGTTGCCAGCACCATCAAAAAAACCTTCCACAACAACATTACTAACTTTTTGGCATCTCCTAGCATCTTTGGCGACATCGAAGCCCTCCTCACCAGCCAATTCGATCGACTATCCCCTACCGAAACATCGATCATGTATTGGCTAGCCATTCACCGCGAACCAATCATTCCCTCAGCCCTAGCTACCGACATCCTCAACATTCCCCTCAAAACCATCATTTCCGTGATCGATTCCCTGCTCGATCGATCCCTCATTCAATCCACCGCACAAGGCTTCACCCTCCAAAATGTCGTGATGGAATACGTCACCGATCGCTTCATTCACCACCTTAACCAAGAACTCACCAACCACCAATTTGACCTGTTTTGCAGCCACGCCATCATGCAGGCCACCGCCAAAGAATACATCCGCGCCACCCAAAAGCGTCTGCTCCTGGCACCCATCATCAACCACCTCGGCGGCCAACAACACCCCCAAATTATCGAACAAAAACTCTGCGCCACCCTGCACCACTTTCGTCAGACTCAAAGCAGCACCGAAATCTCGGCTAATACTAACTCCCTGATTGGCTACGCGATCGGCAACATTATCAACCTGTTAATCACAGCCCAAATCGACCTCGATAACTACGACTTCTCCTACCTGCCAATCAATCAAGCCTACCTCCAAGAAGTCAACTTACCCAACGTTAGCTTCGCCTACTGCCATCTAGAAAACACCATCTTCTCCCAATCTTTAGGCAGTATCTTCACCGTCATTTTCAGCCCCGACCAAACCATCCTAGCCACCGGCGGCATGGACGGCCAAATTCGCCTCTGGCAAGTAGTTGATGGCCAACAAATTTACGCATGGCAAGCCCATGGCGACTGGATTAGAAATATTACCTTCAGCCCCGACGGTAAATTACTGGCCAGTAGCAGCAACGATCACACCGTTAAAATCTGGAAAATCCACACCTGGGAGCAAATAGACTGTTTGAAAATATTACGCGGCCACACCGACTGGGTTTGGTCAGCCCGCTTCGTCTCGGTTACAGGCTTACTCTTTTTAATTAGCGTCAGCAACGATCGCACCGCCAGAGTTTGGAACGTACTATTTGGTACCTGCTTATTTACCTTCCACCAACCCGAAGAATTAGTCTGGTCAGTAGCATTTAGCAACAATGGCTACACGATCGCCTCCAGCAGCGCCAAATGCGTCAAACTCTGGAACATTTGGACTCAAGAATGTACCAAAGTTCTCACCGACAGCTCCGAACGAGTGCGAGCTTTAGCCTTCAGCCCAAATGGCCAAACTCTAGTGGGTAGTGATGATCAACAGATCAAAACCTGGGATGTAGACAGTGGTAAATGCTTAGAGACTTTCGCCGTTGCCGAAAATACGGCCGTTTGGTCGTTAACCTATAGTCCTGATGGCCAACAATTAATTAGTGCAGGCACCGATAAAATCCAAATTTGGGATGCCGACAATTGGCAACCGATCGCCACCCTGTTTGAACCTCGTTATCGGATTCGATCGATCGCCTACAGCCCCGATCAAACCATGATGGCCGTAGGTAGCGATGAACAACTAGTAAGAATTTGGGACACCAAAACCAGCCAACCAATCAAAACTTTTTCTGGAGTTTCTAACCGCATCTGGGCGATCGCTGTCAGTGCTCCATCTACTGATGGCAATATTTACTTAGCCAGCGGTAGCGATGATTACCAGATCAGAATTTGGCATGCCGCCACTGGTGAATTATGCCAAACTTTCACAGGGCACCAAGGCCGCATCCGCTCCTTAGCCTTTAGTCCCAGCAGCAAACTTTTAGCCAGCGCCAGCCACGATCGCACCATTAAACTCTGGGATATCGCTACAGGCCAATGTCGCCAAACCTGGCATGGTCATACCGATTGGGTGTGGTCAGTGCAGTTTGGCCAAAATGATCAAACTTTAATTAGTGCCTCGGATGATCGCACTGTGTTGTTATGGAACACTATTACCAACGAATCTCAGCTTTTACAAGATTCAGCCGCAGAATGGATTTGGGCGATCGCCACTCATCCTCATGCCCCAACTATAGCCATCACCGGAGTCAGCCAACAAATCGAACTGTGGAACTTCCAGACAAACACCATCATGCAAACTCTGATCGGACATCAACAACGAGTAAGATCGCTCGTCTTTAATGCCACTGGCGATAAATTAGCTAGCAGCAGCGATGATCAAATAATAAAACTCTGGGATCTCAATCAGCATCAATGCCTTCAAACTTTCGTCGGACATACCAAAGAAATTCGTGCCCTTGTTTTCATTCCAGCATCTACCACTACTCCAGAGCTACTGGTAAGCGCTAGTGATGATTTGTCCCTACGACTTTGGGGTGTTGACAGCGGCGATTGCCTGGGAATATTGACTGGTCATACTCAAAGCATTTGGTCGATCTGTTACAGTGCCGAACTCCAGGTTCTTTATAGCTGTAGTCAAGATGAAACCATTAAACTGTGGGATCTAGCGTCATTAGAATGCACTAAAACCCTGACCCTGCCCAAGCCCTACCAAGGTATGAATATCACCAAGACCAGTGGTTTGTCGATCGCCGCCCAAAATACTTTAATAGCTCTTGGAGCATTGGCCTCTTGAACAGTTTGTCTTAAAATTTCTTTCGCCTCATCCACGTGATTAACATCCAGTGGCAAAGATCGATCGAGCACCACCACTTCCACCATCTGGCGCGCCAAGGCATTCACCAACCATGGTTGACCTTGAGTTATTTCATATACTCTCTGAATTGCGGCAGGAGTAATAGAGTCGATCGCTCATGCAGAAGTTTTTTCATTGTACGTTGAGTTAACTTGCCTCAGCAGCTATGATAAATCATCAGTTCTCTAGATGTGGAGATAGTTTCCATGACGATTGCCAAATCATTGCCCCTTTTATCATTACCCGATCATACGCAGTTGCCAGAGTCGGATGGTGCTTTCGTGAAAATTTTCCAGGAGCATCCGCAGAGTCTATTCCTTACTAGTTCGATCATTCCGGTACTCGATCGGCTACATCCTGATGGTCGGTATGCGATCACCTACGGTGCAACCTGCGGACACGTTTGGTCTGAGGATGAGTTGGCTCGGCAGGAGTCTTTACGGGCTGATGGGGCGTTTCGGCAGGTTATAGTGCTGGCCATAATTCTACTTCAAAAAGATGCACTAGTTAGAAATATTTTCTAACTAGTGCATTTTACAACCTAACTTACTACTTCAGCAATTTCTTAACAGAAGCCATAATCCCTACAGGATCAAGACCTTGGTGAGGGAATTGCTCCCAGAGACCACCACAACCTTCAATGTGAGTACCAAGGTGATTGTAGTTAGGCTTATAGCCACGTTCTAGTAGCCATGAGCCAAACCGGCTACCCAGACCAGTTTTACGATTGAAAGATTCCACCACTAACACCATTGGTGACTTACCAATTTTGGCCATAGTTTCTTCATCGATCGAAGTCAAAGTAGCTTTATTAATTAAGCCCACATCAATTCCCTCTTGTTTCAGGCGTTCCACTGCGTCCAAAGAGCGATATAGCGCCTCACCATAGCTCACAATATAGCCCTGAGTACCTTCCCTGATTACTTCATCTTTACCAGAGACAAACTTGTAGTCACCACCAAAGAACTCTTTGCCATCGGCATCTAAGATATTGGGAACTTTGGATCGAGTGGAAAACACAAAACGCAGACCAGGATTGTGGAAAATAGTCTCCAAACAAGCCCGCATTTGGTTGGGGTCAGCCGGGAAGTATAGATTTGTAGCATAACCATCACTCAAGCCATTATCAGCGAACATATTGTTCAAACCAAAGTGGCAAGTGTTATCGGCCATATCATCAATCCCAGAGTGAGAGAAGTGGCTGAGCACGTTAGAGTTATTTAAACGTGCCATAGTAATCTCAGAAATACACATTTCTAAGAAAGCGCTAAAAGTACCAAAAATGCCCTGCTTACCAGCTTCCATGCCAAAGCCTGCTGCTGCCGAAAAGTTACCGCGCTCCATAATACCAGAGGCGATAAATACTTCAGGGTAAGCATCGTGGATTTTTTTCAGCCCACAAGAGCCTTCTAAGTCACTGTCAATAACCCGGACTTTAGCTATTCGATCGGCCTCGCTCATTTTACCCAAGATCGCTACACAGGCATCGCCGAATACATTACGATTAGCATCCATCGTAGTGGTAGAGCCCAAGAAAGTGTAGTCTTGCTTAGCTGGTTTAGCCGATTCAATTAAAGCAACTGCTTCATTATGACCACGGGCTTTGAGATATTCTACTGCCAGCTTCACCGAAATTACATCGTGACCGTGAGTAGAGCCTTCGAGGCCAATAATGCCGGGGCACATGGGGCGCTTGTTGATAATAGCGATCGGGCCGGGGGTGTTGATGGCGATACAGATATTTTTGTACAGACTGTCAATATCTTCGCCATCTCCTTCAATCACTTGTAAGCCATGACCAGCAAGAGTTTTGGCGACAGTACAGCCTTTTAAATATGCCGAAGGATGACCGGCGATCGTGACATCGTTATCATCAATAATTAGTTTGACATTCAGACCCTGAGCCACTGCTAAGCGAGCAGCTTCGGCATCGTTACCTTCTTGTTGCGAACCATCAGAACCTAAGCAGAATGCAATCTTACTGGGGTTGGCCATGGCTACGCCGTTGACATAAGGCCACATGTGACCCAGACGACCGGAGCTGAATTTTACGCCGGGAGTGAAGCCTAGCTCGGGGTGTCCGGGTAAGTGAGAATTAGCTTCTCTGTAGAGCATGAGCTGTTCGGCAGGCAGATCGCCATGCAAGGTGGACATCAAGTACTGAGTGGCTACCCGGTGGCCTGCTTCATCAAAAAAGATGGGGACAAACTTGTCTTCATGGCTGCGGAACAGGGCATCCAAAATCATGACTTCGGGCACTGTGTCATAAGGGCCACCAGTGTGGCCACCTACTCCTCGGGCTGCACCAGTGGCAGTAAAAAAGACAATCGCGTCGCGGCAGAGCTGAATGTTGAATTGTAGATCAGCTTTTTGCTCGGCTGTGAGAGTGGGGTTGCTGGGGTCAAGGGTGACTTTTTTGTAGGCGCTAAGGTCGATCGGGAATTTAGCCATAATATTTTCTCTCATAACAAATTTTATGCCAGCCGTGGGCTGATTCAGAGAAGAGTATATCTCATTGTCTGGTCGGCTTTTCGCTAGATTTTGGAAGTCAGCTAATGGCTGATCAGCAGCCGCTCGGGATTCCGGACCATAGGATTTTCGGTTTTTTGGGGTCTAGATTATATTTTCTGGTCATTTGCCGCGTTCATCAACAAAGAAACAAAGAAAATATTATAAAATTTCAAATTATCCCCATTTTCACAAATCGACAAAATCTCCGGCCTCAGATTCATAGAAACGAGCAGCCAGTAAATTGCAAAGATCTTTCAAAACTGCTCTCTCATAGTCGCCCAGGCTCCAATAATCGAAATAGCTTTATAGTGACTACAAATAAGTTGGAATAGCTCAGGAGTATCAACAGTATTACAAAATCTACACCATCCTCTTTGCCAGGATTTCAACAGGTTCATGAAATTCTCTTTACTTAAAAAATGTAAGTTAAAGCCGATCAGTCTCCAGATGCCATTGAAAATTCGAGAGGTAAGTTTTTGACAATCAGGTTGACAGAATAAACAACATACATCCAGGTAAATACATAGACCAAAATCCAATAGGCCGAAAACAGAAAAGTCATCTGGGCAATCGATAACGGCGTTGAGTGTCGTGATGGTGAGAATACAATCAAACCAAGGTAAACTAAATTCATTAAATTCAACAAAAATAGATCGCGTACAGCAACTTTTCGTGGTATTTGCATAGTCATATCAAGAGTTACAGAAGTGTTGCCAATTCCTCGTTTTAGGGTAATGACTGTAAATAATGGCATAGTCTTGGGTCTGAAAGGCCCATCTAACACTGCAAAATCCTCATTCCAGCGAACATTAAACTTGTAATAATTGCTAAAGAGATTAAACTTATGACCATGAACAATACCGGTGCGCGAAAGTTTGTCGAAGGTTTTACAAGCGATCGCCATTGGCACCGGAACCGAGATTGATCGCCTTTGTTGAAAATGGTTTTGAATTATAGATATAATGTTCATTATAAGATAAGTAGATGAAATAGATCCATATTTTCATTGACAAAAATGATGCTGGTTGAGTTTGCAAGCTATCCAACGCTGTTCTGGAAAGTCCAAATACCTACCAAAAGAATAGCTGACATCCTCGCCTTTAATAATTACACAATGGCTCATCAGCAATAAGCCCGCTGGTGAACTATCGATATTTTTGATTGTATTCATCGATATACTTTTCCGGACGACTCGTTTGCCAGCTCTTTCGGTAATATGGGTTAGACTGTACTTATCAATAATAACCTCATGCTGAAACGTGGTCGAAAAATAATATAAAAAGATAGAATAGAGTGGACAAATCAAAAAAAGCATTTGAAAATTCACAAATAATGATAGACCGGTAAATATCGAAAAGTCCGGTGATACTGTTTCTAGCTTTATAATTAAAAAGAAGAATAGTAACAAAGACATTGCGATAATCACAAAAAAAGTTTGCTTACTATTTTTGGTATTCAAAAGAATAGGCGGGATAATAATTGTCATGGTTTCCCCCTCCTGGGAAATCCTGGTTAAGGCATTAGGAGGACGATAATTAGCTATTGTTTCACTGCCATGTAAATAATCTAGGGCAACACTGGCATTAATGTAACGGTCTTCTGAAAAAGGTTCTAGCAGCCCCTCTAGCCAAGTAGCAAATTTGGGTGAAAATTTTAAGCGTGATTGAAAATCGATCTTCATTTGCTTGACTAGTAAATCGGCAGGATCTACTCCGGACTTAAGGTACAATAATGTTGTCCCCAAGCCATAAAGATCGGTGGCTAACACGGCCTGACCGCGTGTTTGCTCGGGAGCCATATAGCCATAAGTCCCCACGATTGTGCTACTTCCGGCAATAGTTAGACTATAAGTATCTCGCACTGCACCAAAATCCACCAAATAAACTTTTCTAGTACCGGTCAGCAAAATATTTTGAGGCTTAATATCGCGGTGAATAATTGGCGGGGTAAAATCTTGTAAATACATGAGAATTTCTAGTATTTGCTCAGCAATTTTTTGTAGCTCAGTTTCAGTAAAAACATGACCAGCGGCAATCCAGCCACTAAGAGTCCGACCAGGTGCCATTTCTTGTACCAAACACAGAGCTTCATCGCCAGTTATCGTAGCCCTGAAAAAATCCAAATAGCGAGGAATAGCAGAGTGGTCAAGCTGTGAGAGTATTTTCACTTCTCGTTCAAATAATTCTAAGGTTTTCCAATCGGGCATCCCATAAATATGGAGAATTTTGATCGCAACTTCATTTTTAGTCTGTCGATCAAATGCTCGATAGGTTTTCCCAAAGCCACCTTCGCCCAACAAATCAATGATTTGATAACGTTGATTTAAGATCTCTATTTTTGCATTAGCTAAAGTAACGTTTTTCATTATTTTGTTCCATTTTCTTGAGTCAACTGTTTACTTAGCTTGGCATTTTCGAATATTTTCTTCAGCTAACTTAATTAGCTGCACTGACGTTTCCTTCTTTTTGTTGGCTTGCAAAGGATTCCACCCCAATTCAATCAGTCGCTTTGCACGAGTCAACGAGCCTTGTCTAGCCAAAACATGTAAAGCAGTGTCACCATCTTTATTGCTAACTGAAGTGCTTTTACTGGCCAACAGTTCAAAGACATCATGAGTCAATATAGGGTTCTCCACAGCACATTTATTAGGGCGCATGGTACTAGATTTATCTACCAGATAATGCAGGGGAGTATCACCGCTTTTGTTGACAGCATTGAGATTAGCTCCCCGATCGATCAATAGTTTCATTAGCAAATAATTATGCCGATGCTCATGATGACCTCTGCTGATTAAAATATGTAATGGCGTGTTGTTGAATCTATCACCAAGGTTAGGATTAGCTCCTCGATCGAGCAACATTTTAGTAATATCAGGATTCCTGGAGGCATAAATTGCCTGATGCAGAGTAGAGCTATGCCTAGTTTTAATTTTTTTTGATTCAGCCAAAAACTGATAAATATTGGGATCAGCACCATTTTGCAACAGTTTTGTGACCGCATTAGAGTTCTCAGTGAGAATTGCGCAGTGTAACAAAGGCATCACCGGATCACCCACAATACTACTGGCTGGCATATAGGCATTGACATTACCACCCTGTTTTAGATAATCATTTAAAACCTGAATATTTATACGGTTAGAACAGAGGCTGCGAGGTTGCTTGCCTATAAAAGTAAGGAGAGTGTTGCGATGAGAAACTGACAAATGAACAGCTAGTAACGAGAGGCTTACTACTGTTGCAGCTAGCCATAAAGATTTCGATTTAGGGGCAACCAGTTTTGGTTTAAAGGGCAAGGAATTTTCATTTTGCAGCTTGTTGGCTGCGACTATTGCCGTGGGAAACCGCTGTTCAATAACTGGCTCAATCATGGCATCTAGCCAGTCTGCAAAATGCTGAGAAATGTTCACATGTTGGCGAAAGCTCAACTTTAAACGCTCTTGAGGTAAATCGGCAGGCGATCGATGAGTCAACAAATACAAAATAGTTGCACCCAATCCATACAAATCGCTAGCCGGTAGCGCAGATCCTCTGAACTGCTCTGGTGCCATATAGCCGTACGTACCGGCAACAGTACTACCTTTCAGAATTGTATTTTGATAAACGTGCTGCACTGATCCAAAATCTACTAAAAATACTTGGCCATTATTATTGCGAATAATGTTTTGCGGTTTAATATCACGATGAATGAGTGGTGGTGATTGCTGATGGAGATATTGCAAAATTGCTAAAAGCTGCTGAGCAATATCTTTGATCTCAGCTTCAGTGAATCGATAACCGGATTCAACACATGCGGCCAGAGACTTGCCTGGTATCAGCTGTTGCACAAGGTAAAAGGCACGGTTATCGGGGGTATCGATATGGAAATATTCTAAATACTGGGGAATCTGGGGATGATTGAGCTGCGATAGAATCTGGGCTTCTCGCTCAAACAGTTCTAACTGTTTCCAATCTTGCAAATGCCGCAAAGAAAGCATCTTGACTGCAACCACCGCTTCGTCTTTAGAACGGATTGCCCGGTATGTGCTACCGCTACCACCTTCGCCCAGAAGATCCATCAGTTCATACTGACCAGCAATGAGGCTGCCGATCGGTGTGTTGATAACTTTCATACATGTCCTGCAATAGTCGCCAGTAGCAAGTGATTCTCTATGATCAGGCTACCCAAAATATCCGGATAAATCTCATCTCTAAGTTGGCGATATTAAAAAACCACATCGAAAATTTATAGTTGCCAGACCCGAGGTGGACAAGCCGATCGATCACGATACCTCTGACGCAATAAATTCCAAACCGCAATGAACCATTTTTGCGCAGCCTGTCGATTACTGCCCCGGTAACGACAAACCAAGCCCCCAACTACGGAGGTGACTCCCCAACCAATCTCAGTTTGCGGAGCCAATGCCCGTGTCTGAGCGACAACTTCAGCATCTACTCTGCCATCTAACCAAACCAAAACTCCCAATAGTGGCTGACCAGCACTGGCTTGTAAGCTCTGCCATTGGTCGCCGGTAATTTTTTGTCGATCGATCCACAGCGGCTTGCCATCTTGCCAAACTTCCATCGCATTTTGCCAACTGCCCTGAGTAAAAG
>JAYUSV010000426.1:0-3919 GCA_043755495.1 Synechococcales cyanobacterium | reverse complement strand
AGGGCGAATGATTGCCTCGATCTTTTTCATAAATATTCCTTATTGCCTACAAGGTCTTAAAATTCGTGTTTAGGGGTTAGAAGTCTTGTATCACTCCTATCAATAGTATTTTTGTAACTTAAGATACAAAACGCATGAAGTTATTCCTGGGAATAGATTTTGGCACATCTGGTGCGAGATTAATAGCGATCGACAACGATCGTAATATCTGCTGGTCTGACAGCACTAGCTATGAGGCTCAAACTACCGCCCAGTGGTCGTCGGCTTTGTTTAAATTGCTAAAAAAAATGCCGATCGATCTCAAAACTCAGGTAACGCGCATGGCCTTTGATGGTACTTCTGGTACGGTGTTGCTCTGTGATGATCTTGGTCAACCTTTAGCTAAACCTTTGCTGTACAACGATGATCGGGCAAAATCTGTGCTGGAGCTGGTGCGGTTGATCGCTCCGGTTGGTGATGCTACTATTAGCGCTACTTCTGGTTTGGCCAAATTGTATTGGTATGCTCAGCAGCCCTATTTTGCTGCTGGTCGCTATTTGCTGCACCAGGCCGATTGGCTAGCCTGGTTGCTCCATGGTCAGTTGGGCTACAGCGACTACCATAATGCTCTCAAGCTGGGCTATGACCCAATAAATTTGGAGTATCCTCGGTGGTTAAGGGCTATCCCGGAGTTCCATTTGTTGCCTCAGGTGTTGGCTCCTGGTGAAGTGGTGGGTCAAATATTGCCTTCGATCGCCGCTCAATATCAACTCAACCCTGCCTGTCTAATCTGTGCGGGTACTACCGATAGCATTGCGGCTTTTGCTGCTGCTGGAGCGAATCAGCCCGGACATGCGGTAACTTCGCTGGGTTCTACTTTGGTCTTAAAATTGCTAAGTAATCAGCCAGTCCAGAATGCTAGTCAGGGGGTGTACAGCCACCGCTGGGGCGATCTTTGGTTGGCAGGTGGTGCCTCAAATACTGGTGGTGCCGTGTTGCGACAATTTTTTAGTGATGCAGAGTTGCAGGATCTCAGTCAGCAAATTGATCCACAAATTCCCTCGGAGTTAAATTATTATCCGTTGCTAAAGCCCGGTGAACGTTTTCCGATTAATGATCCTAATTTGTTGCCTCGACTGGAACCTAGACCCGATCGAGATCAAGATTTCTTGCATGGGATGTTGAGGGGCATTGCCCGAATTGAGGCTCAAGGTTATCAGCTTTTACAGGCGCTAGGAGCCAATCGGCTTACCCAAATTTGTACGGCAGGCGGCGGTGCCCAAAACTCTACTTGGCAAACTATTCGCCAAAATTTGATGGGAGTGCCGATCGTTCCGGCCATTCAGCAAGAAGCTGCTTACGGTGCTGCTTTACTTGCTTTAACTGGGGGGTTTGGCAATCAAGTAGATAAGTGATGAATTCAAAATTAGTTGTTCTGACCCAATCACAGCTTAGACCCAGTCAATTTTCCCCGCAACAACTTAATTCGATCGCGGAATTCAGCAGCTTTTTCAAATTCCATCTCCTTCGCCGCCGCTTTCATATCCATTTCTAACTGCTGGATGATTTCAGGAATTTTATCAAGTGAAACCTCATCTAAGTTTTCAATTACCGCCTCAATTTGTTGACTATTTAAGCGCCGCGAAACATCCAAATATTCCAGAATGGCATTGCTCTCCTTTTTCTTCACCGAAAAAGGCGTAATGTTATGTAGCTTGTTATGAGCAATCTGAATATTGCGTCGTCGATCGGTTTCCTCGATCGCCTTGGCCATACTGTCAGTCATATTATCGCCATACAAAATCGCCTGGCCCCGAATGTGCCGCGCCGCCCGCCCGATTGTCTGAATCAAAGACCGCTCCGAGCGCAAAAAGCCCTCCTTATCAGCATCCAAAATAGCTACTAACGAAACCTCTGGTAAATCTAGACCTTCTCGGAGTAAATTTACCCCAATTAGCACATCGAATTCACCGTTCTTGAGAGCTTGAATAATTTCGATGCGTTCGATCGACTGAATCTCGGAATGCAAATAGCGCACTCGTACCTGCCGCTCCTTAAAATAATCCACCAAATCCTCGGCCATTCTTTTAGTCAGAGTCGTAATCAGCACCCGCTCTTCTCGCTCAGTACGCAGCAAAATCTCACTATATAAATCATCAATTTGGCCTGTGGTCGGACGCACCATAATCTCGGGGTCAATCACCCCTGTGGGTCTAATGACCTGCTGCACTATTAAGTCGCCAGATAACTCTAGCTCCCAGGCTGCTGGAGTTGCCGAGACAAATACACACTGGTTCACCTTTTTCCAGAATTCCTCAGCCTGCAAAGGCCGATTATCTGCGGCGCTGGGCAGCCGGAACCCATGGTCAATCAGCACCTTCTTACGGGCTTGGTCGCCGTTGTACATCCCCCGAATTTGGGGCACGCTCACATGAGATTCATCGACCATCAACAGCCAATCATCTGGAAAATAATCTACCAAGCACTCCGGCGGATTCCCGGCTTGCCGCCGTGCCAGATGGCGAGAATAGTTTTCTACGCCGTTGCAGTAACCTACTTCTCCCAACATTTCTAGGTCATAACGGGTGCGCTGATCAATACGCTGGGCTTCTAAAAGCTTGCCCAGACCTTCTAGATGTTCTTTTTGGGTATTTAACTCGCTGCGAATATCGGCGATCGCTAGTTCCAAAGTTTCTGCCGGAGTCACAAAGTGGCGTGCCGGGTAAATGTTGATCGATGTCACGTTTTGCATCACCTCGCCCGTCACCGGATCTACGTAGCGAATCGCGTCAATCTCGTCGCCAAAAAACTCAATGCGGATGGTGCGGTCTTCGTAGGCGGGACCAATTTCTAACACATCTCCACGCACCCGAAATTTGCCTCGGCCCATTTCGATGTCGTTGCGCACGTATTGGATGGTCACGAGCTGGTTCAAAACTTCCCGCTGGTTGATCTCCATGCCCACAGCAAAGGGAATCGCGGCTTTTAAATATTCTGCCGGAGTCCCTAAACCATAAATGCAGCTAATAGAGGCCACCACAATTACATCCCGCCGTTCAAACAGCGATCGAGTGGCGGAGTGACGTAGCATGTCAATTTCTTCGTTGATGGCCGCAGTCTTTTCAATGAAGGTGTCAGTGACTGGAATATATGCCTCGGGCTGATAGTAGTCGTAATAAGAAATAAAGTATTCGACGGCGTTGTGGGGGAAAAACTGGCGAAACTCGTTGCAGAGCTGGGCGGCTAGGGTTTTGTTGTGCGCTAAGACTAAAGTGGGGCGGCCATATTGAGCGATCGCCGAGGCCATGGTAAAAGTCTTGCCGGTGCCAGTGGCTCCCAGCAAGGTCTGGTGCTGTTCGTTGGCACGGAGGTTGGCAACGATTTGTTCGATCGCCTGAGGTTGGTCGCCAGCAGGCTGAAAGGGAGACTCTAACAGAAAAGGACTATCCACAAAAGAACTGACTGCCATGAATACCTGCTGAAAACTTGTGCGGTTGATTTGTACTATGTTAGCCGAGATCTGGATAAAAATCGAGAATGTCGATCGACCTTAGTAGCTCGAAGGGTAAACCTGGGCACAATAGCAAAGCGAACACCCCTCGAAAGATAGCATCTATGAACGTTGAAGAACTACTGTGGCGTTATGGTAAAGGCGAACGTGAGTTTGGCAAGTCAGATTTGAGTAATTTGAGCCTGATTGGTCAAGATCTTATTGATATTGTTTTAACCGATGCCAACCTCAGCAGAACTAATTTAACCTTTGCCTATTTAAACCGCGCTCAACTCGATCGGGCTAATTTGACCGGAGCTAAGTTGAGCGGTGCAACATTAATTAAAGCCAGTCTTAATGGAATTAACTTGCGCGATGCTGACTTGCATGGTGCCACACTACTTTCGGCAGAGCTACAGGGTGCCGAGATGACTTGGGCAAACTTGATGG
>JAYUSV010000425.1:0-12459 GCA_043755495.1 Synechococcales cyanobacterium | reverse complement strand
CCGGATTATTACTGTTGGGCGATGCGGCACATCCCATGTCACCGATCCGCGCTCAAGGAATTAATATGGCTTTGCGAGATGTCATAGTTGCCACCAATCATCTGGTACCAGTATTGCAGCAGCCAGCTAATTCAGCGGCAATTGATCTAGCGCTTGCCCAAATCCAAGCTGAACGAGAACCAGAAATTATTGAGATTCAGCGATTACAACGAGCCGAGGTTGCTCAAGCTGAAATAATGCACAATTACCCAATTTTGAGACATGCGGTGAGTCGATTGGCTCCATTGCTGCGGGGCAGGATCAGAAAATCTTGGCTCGATCGACAGCTTCAGTTGCGCAAAGGCTTTACCCAAGTGCGGTTGAAGACAGAAGAGATACATTGACCAAGGCCAAGAATCAAACAATCCATAGTATTGATAAGAATAAATTAGAGCATTCATCGTGAATAACTCTATGTTACTCTTTCTTTTGTGAGACTTTTCATTTAAGCTTATGCATAGATTAAAGATTAACTTCAATCGTCAATCTATAGAAATAAATCTATGCAAAATCTTATCATCTCCAATGCATGGCTAATTCCTTGCTACCCCATTGTAGGGGTCGTCTTGGCTAGCCCTTGGTCGCTCGGTTGGTCTGGTCAGCTTGGTAGCCGACCAGCCGGTTATGTCAACATCTTGATGGCTGGCGTAGCCTTTATCCATGCGCTGCTGGCCTTAGTCAACGGTTGGGATTTACCAGCTCAGGAGATTGTTTATCCTTGGCTACACAGCAGCAGCTTAAGTATAAATTTCCCGATCGACATTTCCCCAGTTACTCTCACCGCTCTGGCAGTAGTCACCAGTATCAATCTGATTTCTCAGATTTATGCGGTGGGCTATTTAGAAATGGATTGGGGCTGGGCGAGGTTTTTCTCGTTAATGAACTGTTTTGGAGCCGGGATTTGTGGCTTGATGCTGTCGAATTCGCTATTTTTTAGCTACATCTTTTTGGAGTTGCTGACTTTGGCAACTTATCTACTGGTGGGTTTTTGGTATGCCCAGCCCCTAGTAATTACTGGAGCACGCGATGCTTTTTGGACAAAGCGGGTCGGCGATATTATTTTGCTAATGGGTGTAATTGCTCTGTATCCGATCGCCGGAACTTGGAATTTTACAGAGTTAGCGACTTGGGCACAAACTGCCAAGTTAGAACCAATGGCAGCAACCCTGCTGGGTTTATCGCTAATTGCTGGGCCTTTGGGTAAATGTGCCCAGATTCCTTTTCAGCTCTGGTTAGATGAAGCAATGGAAGCGCCAGTTCCGGCAACGGTATTACGAAATGCTGTAGTAGTAGGAGCGGGAGCGTTTGTGCTAATTAAGTTGGCTCCGGTGATTTCTTTGTCTCAGACTATATTGAACTTGCTGGTGACTTTGGGAGTTAGTACCGCTATTTGCTGTTCACTAATTGCGATCGCCCAAGTAGATATGAAGCGAGTAATTTCTTACTCGGTCAGTGCCTATATTGGTTTGGTGTTTATCGCAGTGGGCACCCAAAACCTTGACTCGGCACAGTTTATTTTGTTCAGTGAATCTTTTGGAATTGCCTTGCTATATATGAGCATTGGGGCAATTATTTGGACAAATATTACCCAAGATTTAACTCAATTGGGCGGCCTGTGGTCACGTCGTCCGGTGACAGGTCTGGCCATGCTGGTGGCGATCGGCGCTTTTATTGGTATGCCGCCATTTGGTGGTTTTTGGGCTTTGCTACAACTAGTTACCAGCTTATGGGTAGAGCAGCCTTGGCTAGTAGCAGTAGTTTTGGTAGTCAACGCTCTAACAGCCTTTAGTTTAACCCGGTTATTCTGTCGGATTTTCTTAGGAACATCTCAGCCGATGGCCGAACGCTCATTTGAACCCTTTTGGCTAATTAGTTTACCAATGGTGGGCTGCGCATTTTTAATCTGCCACATCCCAATTATTTTGGGCAACTTAGGCATCTTACCAAGTTGGGAAGAGTTAGATATGTTACTGGCTCCAGCGCTGTTGTGGTCTAGCCTGACAGGTCTAACTATTGGTGGTCTAATCTATGGTGTCGGTGCTGTCCCTAAGCCTATCAAGCTGCCAATTCCTGCTGTACAAGACTTTTTTACTTATGACTTTTATGTACAGCGGTTATATCAGGTGACGATCGTCTGGTTTGTGGCGACCGGTGCAAAGCTGGTGAATTGGTTCGATCGATACATCGTAGATGGCTTAGTCAACCTAGTTGGTTTTGGCACGCTATTTAGCGGGCAGTCACTGAGGTTCACTAACACCGGACAATCGCAATTCTATATTTTGTCGATGTTCTCTGGCATAGTTATTCTCGGCTTACTTATCGGCTTTTTTGTCTAATTTTCAACCATATCTCACTTATACTGTTAACACTCTATAAATCATCAGAATAAAATCATGAAAGGAAAAATCATTAGCTATATAACTCGGCGCAATTTGTTTAAACTGGGTGCTACCGCAGTTGGTACCGGTTTTGTCACCAGTCAGTTGGGCATTGGTGGATCACAATCCACAGCGGCCACTAGCCAGAATCTGACTCCAGACGGCGCGTTTAATGAGCTATTGCAAGGAAATAAAAGATTTGCCAGTCAAAAAACCAAAGCAGCTAACAGGGGCGTATTTCGCCTACGAGAAGTTGCCCAAGGTCAACAGCCTTTTGCCGCAATTCTAGGCTGCGCAGACTCACGAGTACCAGCCGAAATTATTTTTGACCAAGGGCTAGGTGATTTGTTTGTAGTGCGAGTGGCTGGGAATGTAGCGACTCCTGAAGAGATCGGAAGCTTGGAATTTGGCACTTTAGTTTTGGGTGCGAAGGTATTGATGGTATTAGGGCACGAACGATGTGGTGCGGTAAAAGCTGCCATCGATGACAAACCTGTCCCAGGTAAAATCGGTGCGATTTTAGACCAAATTAAACCGGCAGTAATTACCACTTCTAAAAATTCTCCTGATCGATTAAAAGAAGCCACGATCGCCAATATTAAAATGCAGATTGCTACTCTCAAGTCTTCGCCAGTAATAGCCGATTTGATTAATGCCAAAAAGCTGAAGATAGTTGGCGGCTTTTACGATCTAGATACCGGGTTAATAACAAGAGTCGCTTAACAAAGCAACGATAATTGAGAAAGTTTATTCTTACTAAGGAGGTTCAAGAAAATGTTGAGTTCAATAATTTGGCTGCCAATTTTGGGGGCATTGTTAATTGGCTTGTTGCCCGGTTCTAGTCGTTTGATTGCTGGGATTACTTCATCTGCCAGTTTGGCGATCACTATTGTAATTGCGGCATTATTTAACTATCAAGATACTGGCTTGCAGTTTGTTGAGCACTTGAGCTGGATTCAGCCTTTGGGGTTGGATTATGCTCTGGGTTTGGATGGGCTTTCTCTGCCATTGGTGATTTTGAATGCTTTATTATTGTTTTTAGCGGTGCAATCAACAGGCAAAGAAGTCGATCGACCACGACTGTTCTACGCTCTGCTGCTTTTGGTTAGTGCAGCAATTGCGGGGGCTTTTTTGGCCCAGAATTTACTCTTGTTCTTCTTATTCTATGAGTTAGAGTTGATTCCACTATACCTCTTGATCACTATTTGGGGTGGAGAGCGCCGAGGCTATGCCGCCACTAAGTTCCTGATTTATCAAGCGCTTTCGGGCATGATTCTGTTAGCTGGTTTTTTAAGTTGGGCTTGGTTTACTAAGACCGGTAATTTTAACTATGAATCTTTAGCTGCTACCCATTTGCCAGCTAATCTGCAATTATTATTTCTCTGTATTATTCTGTTGGGTTTCGGCATCAAAATGCCTTTGGTGCCTTTTCATACCTGGCTGCCAGATGCTTATGTAGAATCATCTACCCCAGTTTCGATGCTGTTGGGTGGAATTGTTTCTAAGCTAGGAACTTATGGGCTGATTCGATTTGGCTTGGGCTTGTTTCCCGATGCCTGGGTAATTGTGGCTCCTTGGTTGGCTTTGATTGCGGTGGTAACTGCGGTGTATGGCAGTATGATTGCGATCGCTCAGACTGATATCAAGAAAACAATTGCCTATAGTTCGGTTGCCCACTTAAGCTATGTGCTGCTGGCGATCGCTGCCGGAAATTCATTGAGCGTGTTGGGGGCTGTATACCAAATGGTGGCTCATGGTTTAATTTTGGCGCTGTTGTTTAACCTGGTCGGAATCATTGAAGCCAAAACTGGGACAAGAGAGTTGGCACAGTTGCATGGTTTGCTGAATCCTCAGCGGGGCTTGCCTTTTGTCGGAGCAATGTTGATTTTGACCATGATGGCCAGCGCCGGAATTCCGGGAATGGTGGGGTTTGTGGGCGAGTTTCTCTCTTTCCAGGGTAGTTACTTAGCATTCCCAATCATGACGGTGATCTGCTTAGGGAGTACTGGTTTGACCTCGGTTTACTTTGTGATTATTATTAACCGAGCGCTATTTGGCAAGTTAGAAGAAAATATTACTTACCTGCCCAAGGTTCAAGGGTATGAAAGAGTCCCGGCAATTATTTTGGCTGTTTTAATTGTGCTGTTTGGAGTACAGCCTAATATTGTAATTTCTCATACGCAGGTTACTACAGATGCTTTGGTGGCTGGTGTTTCACAAAATTCAGCTACTCTCACTTTGCTGAAAGTTAATCAGTCTGAAACTCTCTTTGGTTTGCCCTTATAAAAGGGGCCGAAAATAATAGCCACACCACTACCACTAAAATAAAAACATGACTACTACTGCGACTAAGATTGCTCCTTCTACTCACGAATTTGCTGCGGTCATTCATCGACTAGAAGCTGGTGGGGCAATGTTGCCTGATACTCCCGAGAATTTGATGCAGATTATTGGCTTGTACAAGGCTTATGCCGTGCCGATGGATTTTTATTGGCGAGATTTGTTGTATATTGCTGAACAGGTATTTTTGAACCCTCTACCGGCTTTCAAATATTTTTTGCCCCAAGAATATTTGGATTTGCCAAATCACTACGCCGGTGACGATGCCGATCTACGCATTTGGCAAAAAGGTGCGGCTTCTGCTCATCCAGAGTTACTGGAATTTATGGAGAAAGGTCGGAGTGCCAAAATGCCAAAGATTTTTCATCACTTGCTGCACGATCGCATAAATATGGAGTTTGCCGAAGCTTGTATGCAGGCGATGTATTGGCAGCGGGGCATGGGTGGCAGGTTTGACCCTTACTTAGATACTGAGGAATATAAGCAGAACGCCGATCGAGCGATTAAAGCCTATTTTCAGGGTAATCCTGCAATATTGGCTCTGTATAAACTTTTTCCAGATATGTTTTTAGAGCAAGTGCGGCAAATGTCTTACTACTCTAATTTGGGGCTATTTTGGGAAGTGATGGCTCCGGTCTTTTTTGAGATGAGTGATCTCTATGATGCTGGCAAAATTAAGTCTGTCCCAGAAGCGATGGATTTTTTGGTGAATGGCATTTTCGCGGTTGCCGGGCGGCCAATTTATCACCATGTTTATATTCGCGGTGAATTGTTCGAGGTTATTCCTAAATCCTGTGGCTTTACTTGGCTGTATGAGGCGGCTTTGCCCTATGTAGAAGCGGTGTTTTATCGCACAGCTCCCTTCCGGGGTACTAAGTCTTACAATGCCCAGGCAGAGCAAGTTCCCGGTGAGCAAAAAGATTTTCACTATGGAATTCTTTATGCCGATGTAAATCCGGTGGGCAGTGCGGGGATTCCGCCAACTTTGTTGATGGATGACATGTATCATTTTCTGCCGCAGTATTTGCTGGATTACTATGAGCAACATTGTCGGGGCAAAGACGATATGCTGATTCAATTAGGAGTGAGCTTTCAGCGATCGATGTACTGTGTAACTTCAGCAGTAATTCAGGCTCTGCGCGGTGCTTTATTGTATCCGCTGGATGATCCTAATCCGCAGCATCTTCAGGCTAATCGAGATTTCTTTGAATCGCAGATCGATCGATTTAAACGCCCTGAAGCACGCTTGCGAGATATTCAAAATCAGGAATACCGTTAATTCCGTGGGCTTCGACTCCGCTCAGCCCACGGAGTCGAAGCCCACGGAGTCGAAGCCCACTAAACCATTAAATTATTATCCACACCATAGGCTCAAAAAAATCCCATGCCAAATATCGTAGAAATCGCTGTGAGTAACGATAGCTTCACCACCCTGGTGGCTGCCGTCCAAGCAGCCGGACTAGTCGAAGCCCTGCAATCTCCTGGGCCATTTACGGTTTTTGCGCCGATCGATGCTGCTTTTGCCCAGTTGCCTCCGGGCACCGTGCAAACTTTGGTACAGAATCCACCCCAGTTAGCCCGCATTCTGAAATATCATGTGGTCATGGGAAAATTAACTCAGGCTGACTTAGCTCGGGTAAAAACAGTGGCATCGTTGGAAGGATCGATGATCCCGATTAATTGTGAAAATAACGTTTTTGAGGTGAAGAATGCCACGGTTATCGCTGCCGATATTGAGGCTGATAATGGCATTATTCATGTGATTGATCGAGTTATTTTGATGGGATAACGATGGGTAGAAGCTGGACTTCTGATTAACGTTTACGGCAATTTTAACGGGGCAACTATCATTATGGTGCAGTGGATCAGCGATTTAATGACCAGTCTGGGCTATTGGGGCATTGGGCTACTCATGTTTCTGGAAAATCTTTTTCCACCAATTCCTTCAGAGCTAATTATGCCCTTGGCCGGTTTTACGGTATCTCAAGGCCGCATGAACTTTTGGCTGGCTGTTCTGGCTGGGACTGTGGGGACAATGGCTGGCACGTTTGCTTGGTATTACCTCGGACGGATCGTAAACTATCAACGATTAGAAAACTGGACTGTTCGCTATGGTAAATGGATTGGGGTGACGGTGGCGGAGATCGATCGGGTAAATAGTTGGTTCAATAAACATGGCAGTAAGGCAGTGTTTTTTGGACGGATGGTGCCTGGTATTCGCACTTTGATATCTTTGCCAGCAGGTATGAATAAAATGCCGATCGCTAGCTTTACGCTTTATTCTACTATGGGTACATTGGTTTGGACCTTGGCTTTGACCACTGCTGGCTTTTTGTTAGGAGACAACTATGCCATGATTGAAAAATACTTAGCCCCTATCTCTAAGCTAGTTTTATTCGGTCTAGTTGGGTGGGTAAGTTACTGGCTATTTCGCAAATTCCAAAAAAGTCATTGAACAGAAAAAGTCACTGAACAGAAGACGAACTTCTATATTTATCGTTAACACCTACTAACAGGATTTCAACTTTGGGATTTAGTTGGGAGAGTCGAGATTCACTATCTACATATCGTACCCAAAGAGGTTGGCATTGACCTCATCTAAGTTGATATCACTAAGTCCGTATTCCTGCCACTTCCGATCGACCATCTTGGCCACATCAGGATCAGACTCTAGTGGCGCACCCCATTCCGCTTCGGTTTCTGGGTAAACCTTAGTGGTGGCATCCACGCCCATCCGACTGCCCAAGCCGATCTTGGGAGTCGCAAAATCCAGTTTATCGAAGGGCGTATCGGCAATAATAAATACATCTCGCTGGGGATCGACCTTGGAACTTAGTGCCCACACTACCTGACGCGGATCGCGGATGTTGATATCTTGATCAACTACAATCACAAACTTGGTATAGGTAAACTGGGGTAGAGCGCTCCAAAAAGCCAACGCAGCACGTCGAGCCTGACCAGGATAAGCTTTTTTGATCGAAATAATCGCCGCTTTATAACTAAGCGCTTCCATCGGCAAAAAGAAATCGACAATTTCGGGCACCTGCTGACGCAGAATGGGCGTATAAATACGGTTAAGGGCGATCGCAATCATTGCTTCTTCTTTGGGTGGCCGACCGCTAAATGTAGTTAAATAAACTGGGTCGCGGCGGTGGGTGATGCAATTAAAGTGAATGACTGGACCTGGTTTAGATTGATTGTAGTAACCCATGTGATCGCCAAAAGGGCCATCGATCGCCTCTTCACCGGGAGTAATAGTGCCCTCTAAAACAAACTCCGAGTCAGCGGGGACTTCGAGATCGAGCGTCCGACATTTGGCTAGCTTGACTCCAGCACCGCCATAAATCCCGGCAAATAACCACTCTGAAAGATCTATTGGGATAGGAGTTGCAGCCGCCATGATGATCAGAGGATGTACACCAAGAGCGATCGCAATTTCTAGTTTTTTGCCCCGTTCTGCGGCCTTGCGCAAATGCCCAGCACCGCCTCGAATCGAGAGCCACTGCACAGTCATGGTGTTTTTAGACTGTAATTGCAACCGGTAAACTCCCACGTTGGGGGTACCAGTTTCGCAGTCTTTAGTAATCACCAATCCCAATGTGATAATTTTGCCCGCATCATTGGTGTAGGGGCGAATCATCGGAATTTTGTTCAGATCTACTTCTTCGCCTTGGATCACTACTTGCTGACAAGGTGGGAAGAAATCACGGCTGGGTTTGGCTTTGACCACATCGAATAAAACTTTGCCAAAATCGATCGCCTGTCCAATTTTCTTGGGGGGCTTGGGTTGCTGTAGTAAGGCCAACTTCCGACCGAGATCCTCTAATTCTTCGGGCTTCTCCATCCCCATCGCCCAACAGATCCGCTCGACGGTACCCATGATGTTGACGGCCACAGGGTAGGGAGAGCCTTTGACGTTGGTAAATAACAGTCCGGGTCCGGCGCATTGCAGCATTCGGTTGGAGATTTCGGCAATTTCTAAGTCACCATCTACTGGGGTGTTGATCGTTCTGAGCTGGCCACGCTCTTGCAGTATTTTAAGGAATGCGCGCAGATCTCGTGCCATGAAAATTGCCCAAAGTGAGGTGAATTAACCATTCTAGATGATTTTGCTAAGCTAGATCAACCTATAAATGCTCTAAAGCAAAGCCCGAATATCTTGGCGAAAATCTCGTAAAGCCTGACTTCTGCCGATCGTCGTGCTACGTTCCAGTAAATTTTGGATCAGAGTTAACACCGGCAAATTTCCGAAAATAGCACTAACGGTAGTTGTTTGATATGCTCCTGCTTGCAACAGATAAATCTTCAGTTCATCATCAGCATAAACCCACAGCTCTGCCACTTTTAACTTCAGGTAAGCGCTTATTTGGGTTTTGGAAGTGACATCAACTTCAATCGCCAAGTCAGGCGGAGGATCGATCGATAAATCTACCCGATCTTTACCTACCATCAACTGATGATTTTGAATATAAAAACACTCATCGGGTTCAATTCCGTAGCTCATTTCCTGCCGCTTAAAAGTTGTAGAGCCAAAGCATTCGCAGTCGATCGCCAACTCTTCTAACAAAATTTTGACTGCATCGCCCAAAATAGATTTTGTCCGCTCATGTTTAGGCAATGGCATTCTGATCTCCAATACTTCCTCGTTATAAGCAATCCGAGCAGCGCGACGATCACCCATCTCATTCAAAATTAATTCCAATTCTGCCCAGGGCAAGTCTCTGATCACTAATCGTTGACCAGGAGGTACATCTAGTTGTCGCAGTTGCAGAGTGACCATTAGTTTTAAACCTTAAAAGTTGGCAACTTTACGTCTTTACATAATAGCGGCGATATCAAAAAGCCCAGACTAGCTAGGCTCAAATCTTCAATAGTTACTAAATCTTTTCCTTGAGGTTAATTAAATCTGCTGGGGCAAAGGTGCCAAATTCGGTGATGATTCCGGCGATCAACCGGGCGGGAGTGACATCAAAAGCCGGGTTAAAGAACTCGACCCCTTCAGGGCAAATCACTGTAGCTCCCACATTCGAGACTTCTTTGGGGTCGCGCTCTTCGATTTCGATCAAGCTGCCATCGGCCAAACTAAAATCGATCGTCGAGAGGGGTGCAGCCACAAAGAACGGTACATTGTGTGCTTGCGCCACCAAAGCCAAACTATAAGTCCCAATCTTATTAGCAGCATCACCATTAGCAGTAATTCTGTCAGCCCCCACCACCACCGCATCAATCATGCCTTTGACCATACAGTGACCAGCCATATTATCACTGAGTAAAGTCACCGGAATTCCTTCCTGGACACATTCCCAAGTGGTCAGCTTCGCTCCCTGTAAACGCGGACGAGTTTCATCGGCATATAACCGCTCCAACCGACCATCGCGCCAAGCCGATCGAACAACCCCCAAAGCAGTGCCATAGCCAGCCGTAGCTAAAGCTCCAGCATTGCAATGAGTCAATAATCTTAGCTTGCCAGGAGTCTTGGGCAATGCGGCTACTCCATGATCACCGATCGACTCACAAGTCCGAATATCGTCAGCATTAATTTGTTTGGCGGCTGCCAAAATTTCAGGCAAGTTACCGGGCTGCGCTTTGACCACTGCCATCATTTTATCGATCGCCCAAAACAGATTCACGGCAGTCGGCCTGGTGGCTCTAAGCTTAGCGGCAACCTTTTCCATGCCCTGGACAAACTCAGTCGGGCTAGCGGCTGCTACTTCTCGCGCACCCAGATACATACCGTAGGCTGCGGCTACGCCGATCGCTGGGGCACCGCGCACAATCATGGTGGTAATGGCGGTGGCCATTTCGTCACTGTTATTAATTTCGACCCAAGTGCACTCTTGAGGCAAACGATTCTGGTCGATCAAACGCACTCGATCGGTTTCCCACAAAACTGGACGCACTGGATTTACTGACATAACTAACTAGATAGATGATGTTATTACCACCTATCTTAACGGAATCTGGCTCAGAAGCATTATCCAAGTTTCAAAGAATTTACTGGTACTTTGTCCCAGTCTTCTACTACGTAGAGTTTGGCTTGCCAGCCCAATTTTTTCTGTTCGACGCTGAGTTCGGCATCGAAAGATACATGGCATTCCTGCGCTAGTTGATGGTCGCAGGAAGCAATGCAAGAATACATCAAACCCAAGGGGTCGCGCTGTTCATTTACCCAGATAGTTGCCATAGGTTTATGCCTAATGAGATTGATATCTTCTACTATGAGCGATCAGTATCGAAATAGGCAGAATATTTAGAAAAATTTGCATCACCCTATTCCTAATTTCACCGGATGTAAGTTCACAATGTTGCAAAGCAAGCGATTGTGGCTCGATTGCCACTGAGCTTGGCAATATCGGCAGCACTGAGTCCACCCTGGTTGCGAATAGCGTAGTCGGCTCCAGCATTAATCAAGATTTCAATAATTTCCACCCGCCGCTGGTTGGCAGCCCACATTAAAGGCGTGGCACCAGTTTTGTCTTGGTGGTTTAAATTCACATGGTAGGCAATGAGCTGCCGCACCAAGTCTGGATTGTCTTTTTTGATGGCTACCACCAGCAAAGACTGCTCCTTGTGCACCAAAATATTGGGATTAACTCCTGCCCGCAACAACACAGCCACCACCGGATAATGCTTTGCCAAGCCCGCTACTGTCAGAGCTTTTTCTCCTTGACGATGGCGAGCGAGATCAATGTGGGATAGCAGTTGCTCTACTACCCGACGATGACCATGTAGAGCTGCTAATAGCAAAGGGGTGTCGCCTAATCCATTGGTAACATTAGCATCAGCAGCCCCCAAAGCAGCTACCACTTCGGGATGATCTTCCACGGCTGCCAAATGTAGAGCAGTATCTCCTTCTTTGGTCGCAGCATTAGGATCGGCACCTTGAGTTAGCAAGAGCTGCACAATTTGAGTATGGCCTGCTGCCGCTGCTGCCAACAAAGGATTCCAGCCCTCTTGATTGGGGATATCAATCGCTGCCCCAGCTTGCAGTAAGGCCAAAATCGACGAAGTATAACCATTTTCAGCAGCATTTAATAAAAAAGTGTTGCCTTCAGCATCTTGAGCATTGACATTGGCTCCGGCTTTGATCAGGCTATTAATCATCTGCACATTACCAGGGGCAGGCACTAGCAGCAAAGGTGTGCGGTTTTGTTTACCGGCTAAGTTTGGATCGGCTCCGGCAGCAAGTAATAGCTCTACCACAGCCACATAATTTTTGCTGATCGCAATATTTAGAGCTGTGTCCTGATCTTGATCGATCTCCTTTGCCTCAGCTCCAGCCATCAACAACATTTGCACAATCTCGGGAGACCCAGCTAGCGCAGCAGCCATCAACGCTGTACTACCATCGGTATTTAAGGCATTGGGATTGGCATGATGGCTCAATAAGAGCTGCACAGTATCAGTATGACCAGAGGCTGCCGCCAACATGAGGGCGGTGGTACCAAATTTGCCCCGGGCTAAGTTCACATCGGCTTTTTTGGCTAACAATAGCCCAACGATTTCGGTAAATCCTTGCTTGGCAGCAAACATTAAAGCAGTGGTGCCACTGTTATCTCGGCAGTCTACATCGGCTCCCTCAGCCAACAACTCACTTAATCGCTCCTTTTCACCAAACCGCGCCGCTTGAATTGATTCCTGCCGAAGTTTGTTGCTGATCATGCCTGTTACCACGAAGAAAGTGTGCTAGTTTCTATAAACA
>JAYUSV010000424.1:0-3930 GCA_043755495.1 Synechococcales cyanobacterium | reverse complement strand
CTGCCAGACAACCTGCCACGCACGGGGGCGAGGTCGCCTCGCCCCAAACGTGTACGCAGGTCGTGCCTGAACGAGTTCAGGCAAAACTGTCGCAGGTTTAGCCCTGTCTCAACCAAAACTATGGGGGTTTATCCTTTTGTCTGCCTTTAAGCAAAGGCTGCATCGCAACCAGTTTTGATTGAGGATTTTTACTTTCATCAGAATTTGTTATGCTGCTACAAAAGTTAGCTTTTGATATAGCACAATGGTGAAATTTAACCCAGTATTTTGCCACCGCAGACCTGTGTTATGTGTATTTTTAGCTCTGCTCCCGATTGGTCATGCCAGACCGCATCAAAATAGAGGTTTCTTCACCCTCTGGGTGATCTAGATCGATCGCTGCCACCGGTGCAGCAGTAGTCATGATTTTAGAGCGACTTTGAGATTTCCAGAAACTATATTTTAGTAACGGAAACGAAGCTACTTGCTTGGCTAATGCCCAAAAAAATACATAGCTAGCGATTAATCTTCTAAAAGAGCCAAAGCGCGATTCTCGGAGAGTTTCAACTACTTTATCGGGAATTTGGGGCTGATGTTTAGTTAGCGTAGTTAGAGTGCTGGGAAGGACGATTGAACCAGCAAATCCCTGTTTTTCAATATTGGGATTGGCACCAACGGCTACAATCTCTGGTCCCGTTTTTAGGTTATGAATACCACTGGACTGTTTGCCAGTCATCAGTACCGAGTTTTCTTGGCTCTGGTATTTGGGATTCCGACGGCCATCGGGCACACCTAAAAATAACAGAGTGCCCCGCACTACCCGATGGCCAAAGTTATGAAGCAAATGATCTTGGGGATTATCGCCATGGACTTCTAAAGAAGCAATGCCATAGCTGAGCGAGAACAATTTACTCACATAGTTCTTTAATATTTGATGAATCCAGTGGGTATCACCAATTACTAGAGTGCGTTTGCCGGTACGGGCAAATAGCTGACGCTTTTGGATAAGGCGTAGGCTCATCGTCCAGAACCAAGCACCAAAAATGTAAACGATAATGTCGGCTACTGTGACGATCGGTGACGCAATTTTGTTGGCCAAACTCTCTGGTGGCAAAGGCCAGACCAGTTGGATGCCCCTAAAGAGAGTCTGTACCAAAGGAATCGTATAACCAAAGGGAATCGCCCAGCCTACTGTTACCAGTACATATAACGAATGAATTGCCCAAGCCAAGGGCGCTTCGGTAATGTGGATAGCCCAAGCTTTGCCGCCCTGAATTAGCTGTTGATGCAGACGGCTAGTTTGTTTCTGACCAGTGGCACTGGCTCCCACCATCTCGGTGATATTTTGTTGCAGGAATTCGTTTTCTTGTTCCAGCAGCATTAAACCCGCTGGCGATAAAGTCATGCCCAAGGGCTGGCCTTCGTTGAAGTACTTCTGCATTCGCCGCGTCAAATAAAAGATTAGCTCAGTCAAGGTTTGGTGGATTGCGGTGACCGAGGCCGTGGCTGGTTCTACGGTTCTGCGGCCACTTTCGTTTGTAAAAATTCGCCGACTATAGGCATCTTTTAAAAAGATCGGTTGACCCAGAGGTGAACCAATAAAGCTAGTGGGTTCACCAGTTAAAATAAAGAATTCTTGAATTATTTTTTGGCGGACTAATAGATCACAGGCGTGGAGTACTTGGCGGGTGGGGAAGGTTTGACCCGATTGACTGATGCCAAAAACAATCGATTTTGTAGCTAAATTCAGGCTATCGAAGTTATACTGTATCTTATGCAGCAGTTCATTAGAAGACATGGTTTGAATCGACAAAGCCGGGTAAATAGTTTTAAGATCTTCGGCAAATCTTTCGCCCAACCATAAGCTGTTTTCTACTCCAGTTACCAAAAAATCTACGTGTCTAGATTCTGCGAGTAAGGGATCCAATCCGAGAGATTTTAATTTTTCTTGTTTTTCATTGAGGTACTTAGCCTTGGTGACAAATAACTGAAGCAGGTATTCGGCGCTTTGGCGATTCAAAGATTCTGGATCTTCCCAAGTGGTCTGAATTTTGTTCATGATCCGAGGAATATCTTGCAGATCTCTTTCTACTGGGTCGGTTGATTGACCAGTGGAAGTTTGCACATAGGGATGCCCTTGGAGAGGCACCCTTCGCCGCAGCATTTCAGTTTCGTCTAGCTCCCGATCTTCGGTCATGGAGTAAATTACTAACTTGGTGGCGCTTAGGATGGCGATCTCGCCGGTGTTTTGGTTCAGGTCTAAGCGATAGTTGTCGGGATGGTTAACCAGCACAACATCTACGGCAGTTGGTTCTGAGGCATAGACGGCATACTGATTTTGTCGATCGAACCCCAAGGTAATCGGCTGTCCCAAGGCGCTCACAACTAAGTGATTCGTTTCGAGAGTAGACAGAGTGGCTAGCCCAAAGCTGCCTTGCGCCTTGTCCAGAAAAAGTTTGGTAGCATGGTATAAGTTGTTGGATAAAAACGCCTGGATGGTTTCTTCTACGAAGCTCTGGAGCTGTTTTTGAGTTAGTTTTGCTAGCTGTGGATCTGGCTTGAGTTTCTGGATGGTATCCTGCTGCAATTTGTTGAGATTCTGGGGCGTAGAAATACTCTCGGGCATAGTCAATCCGCCGATTTGAGCAGCAAAGACCGCTTCAAAAACACTTGCCCAATGGTTCAAGTCTGCGGGGGAAGGCGCAGTATTGGGCGCAGTTTTACTGGGTTCTTGGCCACCGAAAGCATCTTCTAGTTTGGTAGTCACAGTTAATTGGTAAGCCAGTCGGACTGATGCTGTCCACATACCTTGGGTAATTAACAAGTCCATCATCCCGGCCAGTTTGGGGGAGTCGCCAACGGTGTTGTTGGGAATGTTCAGTACTCGTTCTAGCCATAGGCCGATCGAGCCATTTTCGACTGGTTCGCCAAACAACGTCCAGCTACTAAAATCGCCGTTGTGGGTAATGCGGTTGTTGATGTTTTGGGGGCGGGCAATCCATTGACCATTTTCGATTTGCCAAACGGTTTCGATTTTACCCGGAGTCCATTCGTGCCAGTGAGTTTCAATTACGGCTGGGGGGCCACTGGTGCCAAAGCGGTAGTGCCATGCCCCGATGGTAGATTCCATGGGCTTGATGCCCGATCGAGTGGCTTGTTGGCGAGTTTTGGCGAAGGCTGCTTCTAGGGTGGTAGTTAAATTTCCACGTTTGGGGTTGACTATTTTGTGGCCGACGAAAACCACGTTACCGGCTTTGTCCCGGCCTAGGGTCAGTCCACCTCCGGCTTGTTCACCGCGAATTTCGGTTTCTTGTCCCATGGTTTGGGAGATATCTAGCAGGTTCTTGGGTAGCAATTCGTTGCTGCTGATTTGTTGCTGCCAGCCGATAAAGCCGAAATTGCCACAGTAGAATCGATCGGCTTCACCGGTAATCATGGCGGCCATGTCCGATCGAGAGCTAAGCAGCAGGATCAAGTTGGTGGTGATGACGGCAACCGCTGAGTATTCGCCAATTAGGGATATTCTTAGCTGTTGAAGATAAAATACTCCCAACAACAGAGCAATTAGATTAAAAAATAATCCACCAAATGCTTTTATTCGGATTTTCCAGGGTTTTTTATTACCAGCTTCGATCGAGAGGATTGATTCGGCAAAACTGATGTTCCGAAAGCGTGATGTGTGAGAAGGTATAAAGGTAGGATTTAACGGTAAGAAAGATCTTAATAATTCACGAGGATTTCTATTCTCTAAAATGCTATGAATGCTGATGGCAGTGTGATCCTGGTCGGTCAAAGACTTGGCGATACTATGGCCACAGCCATGAATTAAGATTGCAATATTCCAAATAAATCTTATTAGGAGTGTCAAAAAAATGATTGATCCTGCGATAATGATGTCAGTCTCTAATCTGTAGCGTTCATATGCTGTTAATTTCCACCATCCAAATGACA
>JAYUSV010000423.1:0-3932 GCA_043755495.1 Synechococcales cyanobacterium | reverse complement strand
TCACAGCCATCTTTGACTTTACCAATGTCACACACGGTTTATACGACATTAAGGTGATCAACCCTGATGGACAAGAAGCGATCTTGCCATATCGTTACCTAGTAGAAAAAGCGATCGCTCCAGATGTCACAGTGGGTATTAATGGCAAACGAGTACTGGCATTAGATGAGGCTTATAACTTTGGGATTTCAGTCAAGAGTAATAGTAACTTAGACACCCCTTATGTCCAGTTCCAATATGGTGCTCCAGAACTTGAAGTAAACCCCGTGCTAGATGTGAAGTATCTGGAGTTTAGTAACAACTTACGGGGTAATCCTAGTAACAGTCTGACCGATTTACCTTGGGCAAAGCTATCTTCAGAGCTGAACTCTGAAGGGAATATTTTGGCTGCCGGGTATATTTATGATTTACCAACAGGCGGATATATAGGACAAAATCTGCCCTTGCATGTTTACCCACGAATTTTCGAGCAATATTCACCCGAAACTCTATCACGGGATTACCTTGCCTTCAGTGACTTCATTGCGTTTAAATTTTATGTTGTAGCTAGTGCCACAGCTCTGACTAGAGATGAATTTATAACCCAACAGCAGAAAGAAGCTCTTCGGCTAAGAGCAGGGATTTTAGCCGACGTGAAAGCGACCCCTGCTCTGAAATTATTAGCTACAGATGTAAATAGTTGGATAAAGAGCTATTTCGGTGCTTTAGAAGAAGCGGGAATTATTCGGCCTGTAGATAGTGCTCCACCAATTCGGACTCAGCCAGTAGTAGCTAGCATGTTGGCAACGCTTTCAACTGGCATTTTGCTGGGTACATCGGGACAAACGTTGGTTTCTAATGGGGACTTAGTTGATTTCTTTAACAATGTTCGTCGCTGGTATGGCCAAGACAAAGAGAGTATGCTCGCACCTTATGATTTTAAGTATGTTCCTGTGCGACTAGAGGTGCCTGATTTCAAAGATTTTGATCTAAAACAGACATCACCAACTCATGTGGAAGGAGTTAATGTTTATGTGCCTTTTGGCTATACTCCTTTGGATCAGGTGATCCGTTATGCACAAGAAAATAGCTTTAGCAGCTTTTTTCAATCATCAGGCAAAATTGGAACTTCAGCAGTATTGACTGGACCAGTAGGCAGTGGTGCTCAGAACTTTGTAGGAGTAGAAACACCAGAAACTTATACCTTACAGCTTCGCCAAGAAGTGAGTAAAGCATCAGCACAGGTCAGGGTATTGACCCAGCTAGACACAGATCTAGACCCGCTCACATTCAAGCTGGGAGATATTCAACTTGGAGATATTAAAATCCATATTCCTGATGGACGCTTTAAATTTGATGGTGATTTTGACTTTACTCAGACCAAAGGCTTTGTTCTACATGTCAGTGCCGGTATTGATGGTGCCACTAATACGGCCACATGGTTACTGCAAGCGATCGATCCCAACACAGGTAATTTAGTAGAAGGGGCGTTTGCTGGTCTGCTAGGCACTAGTAATTTGGGTCAGCTCAGCTACCAGATTCAGCCTAAACAAAGTTTGGCCACAGGCACCGTCATTAATAGTCAGATGCGAGTGTTCTTTGATAACGCAGCACCAGTAGATACTGCAATCATTAGCAGCACGATCGATGGAGCGGCACCAACTAGTAAAGTAACAGCTACTCCAATTGTGGTGGGTAGTAACGACTATGTAGTGAAATGGACAGCCAAGGATGATGACCTGGGTTCAGGAGTGGCCAGTACTAGTATTTATGTCTCTGATAATGGTGGAGATTCCACAGTATGGCTGTCACAGAGTAAAGCTAGTGAGGGCATGTTCCACGGACAGCAGGGGCACAAGTATGAATTCATTAGCATTGCCACTGATGCAGCAGGTAATGCGGAAAACCAGCAGTTTAAACTGCGCGATGTGACTACTCGGTTAGTTGATTCTCAGGAGCAAGTCACTGGGACTGATAGCGGTACAGTCATCAATAAAGATCTGCCAACCAATAATCTGTTTGGGCAAATAGAGAAATTGGTGCCAGGAAGAACCAGCGTTAACCCAGCAGCTTTCCAACAGACGGTGCGACCTTTTGTAGCCAGTTCATTGGTCAAGGATTTGCCAGTTAGTGAAGGTGGTGTTGGTGCTTTAGCAGTATTGGCACTAGATGATGGAACCGGTCGGGTGTTGGTCAGCGGTGGAGCAAATCGCGGTAGTTTATATCTGGTAGATAAGCTGGGCAATAAGCAGCTACTGGCTGATGTGGGTGAACCAATCTTTGACTTGGCGAAGGATGCCAATGGAGCTTTGTGGGCAACCACCGGCGGTGCGATGCTGCTGCGATTAGATCCGACCACCGGTAAAATTCTGAATCGGTATGGAGATGGCTTGGGTCAATCTTTAGCAATCAATCCGACTAACGGCAGAATATATGTTTCCAGTGGTGATGGGGTAGAAATCTTTGATCCAGTCACTGAGAAATTTAAGCATTTTAGTAATCGACGAGTAGATAGTTTAGCTTTCGCGCCAGATGGCAGTTTGTGGGCAACAGCTTGGCCACAGCGGGGCAACTTACTGAAGTTCAGCGCTACTGGAATTCCCCAGGTAATGGTGACGACTGATCAGGCTTTGGATAGTTTGGCCTTTGGTAAGACTGGCAGTAAGTTAGAGAACTTGCTGTTTGCTACTGGTAATGATGGCAAGCTGTTAGCAGTAGAGCTGAATAGCCTGAAGGCTGTGACGATCGCCACTGGTGGTCTACGGGGTGAGCATTTGGCGACCACTGCCGATGGCAAGATCTATTTGGCTCAGGGTAGCCATTTAGATATTATCAATCCAATTCTGTCGCCCCATGTGACCAGCGTTAATCCACCGCCAGATGGCACGGTGAATTTGCCTAATAACACAATTTCGGTGGTGTTTGATAGCGATATGTTGGTGGATAGCAGTGCGAATTCTTTGACCAATGTGAACAACTACAATTTAACCAGCGCTCAGCATGGTCGGATTTTGGTGAAGAGTGTTAAGTATGACCCAACGAGTCATACGGCTACTTTGACACTCAGTAATCTGTTGCCAGATCAATATCAGTTGACTTTGGCATCAACTATTCAAAATATTGATGGGGAAGTGCTGGGTGACTATCAGACCAAGTTCACAGCAGTTAATGATATCTCCACATCGATCGATCTGAACTTTACTAATTCGCGGTTAGATCGATCGACTAACACTATTTCTTACGAGGTGTCGATTCGCAATCATACAGATGCTGATTTGACCTTGCCTGCTTATCTGTTACTAGAGCCAAATAGGGGAACTACTGGTCGTCCCCAAAGCACTACAGATAAAGATGGTAATTACTTGATTGATTTGAGCAGCAGCTTGACCAACGGCATCTTGAAGGCTGGCCAAACTATTGCCAGTCGCACGATTACCATTAGTAACCCTGACCAGCTTCGAGTGGATTATGGGGTTAGTGTCTATGCTCTGACCTTACCAAATCAGGCTCCAGTGATCAGCTCGGCGGCGAATACGGTAGCTCAGGCTGGTCAGCCGTACCAGTATCAGGTACAAGCTAGTGATGCGGATAGTCAGGCTGAGACTGCTTTGGGGTATTTATTACTGAATGCGCCCAAAGGCATGGTAATCGATCAACGGACTGGTCTGATTAGCTGGACTCCAACGAAAGATAGTAATGCTACTAGTTCTGTAAGTCTGCGGGTATATGACTCTCATGGGGCTTTTGTGGACTCGGAGTTTGTGGTGCAGGTGGCTGGTGGTAACCATAGTCCAGTGTTTAGAACGGTGAGCACTGAAATTCAGGGCAGAGAAGGCCAGAAGTTAGAGCTTTCTTTAGCTGCTACTGATGCAGATAAATCTGCGCTGTCTTATTGGGCACAGAACTTGCCAGGTGGGGCGAAGTTCAATGCTAAGACTGGGGTGCTGATTTGG
>JAYUSV010000422.1:0-3958 GCA_043755495.1 Synechococcales cyanobacterium | reverse complement strand
CTGGACTTCATTCTACCCAAGATGAGCGGTTGGGAAGTTTTCCAACAAATTCAGTCTCATCCCGAACTACAAAAAATCCCCTTGGTTTTGATGTCTGGTCGGCGGGAAGAAGTAACCAACAAAATTGCGGAACCCTTTGAATATTTTGAGTTTGTCGAAAAGCCTTTCGATAAAGCTAGCTTGGCGCAAGCAATTAAAGATGCCATGGCCAAGGCCAAAAAAGTACGACCTCAAGTTGCACTTGCTGCCAATGTTGCCCCTGTAGAATACGCGGCCACTTCCGAAATTGAAGCTCTCCAAGAGCGGATGTTGGAAATGGAAAATGCTACCACTCTCAGCGCTCAAGAATGGATGACTCAGCTTCATCAATTCCGCAAAGCTAGCAGCAACGAAATCGAAGATCTACAGTTGCAGATCCAAGACATGAGTGGCGAAATTGACACCCTGAAGAAACAGTTGGCTCAGTTGGTGCTATTGATCAAGAAAAAATTGGTCTAGTCAAACTCGCGCCGACCCTCTAAGGCTCTGGCCAGGGTCACTTCATCGGCGTATTCTAAGTCCCCGCCCATTGGTAAACCAAAAGCGATGCGGGTGACTTTGGTGAGGGGTTTGAGCAGCCTACCTAAATATAAGGTGGTGGTTTCGCCCTCGATCGTCGGGCTGATGGCAATAATTACCTCGGTAATTTGCTGTGCGCCCACTCGTGTCACCAATGACTGAATATTAAGTTGCTCGGGGCCAATTCCATCCATGGGTGAAATTGTGCCGCCCAAAACATGATATTTGCCGCTGTATTCGCGGGTTTTTTCTAGGGCAATCACGTCCCGAGAATCGGCCACCACACATAGCGTTAGACTATCGCGCTGCGGATGCCGACAAATATTACAGAGTGGTTCTGCCGACAGGTGAAAACAGCTCTGACAAAGCCCGACCTGCTGCTTTGCTTGTAACAGAGCTTGAGCCAGAGCGGCAATTTCTTCTTCTGGACGTTTGAGCAAGTACAGGGCTAGTCGTTGAGCCGACTTGGGACCGATTCCCGGTAAGCGCTGTAGCTTCTCAATGAGGTTGGCGAGAGGGCGTGTGTACACCGTGATCTTGGCTCCATGAAGGGTAGGGATATACTAATACAGAACTTTAGTTTCAGCCAGCTTTTATTTTTGCCCCATTTTGTCTTTAGCCTAACGTGTTTAAGAATCCTACTTTTTTCATAGATTTGCTGACGGCTATTTGGGTTGTGGCGATCGTCAGTGGAATTTTTATCGTTTTGCCCAGTATGTTGTTGGGTAATCGAAAAAACTCTTGTCCGCTTGATCGATTGGCCAATGGCTGGACTCGAATGGTGACACTGACGAGCTTAGGGGCTTTACTCTGGGCAAGATTGGGTCTGCTTACTTGGCTGACTGCAACCTTGACTATTTTGATCAGTCTATTTGCTATTTGGGTATTTGGCAGCGATCGACATCCCACGCGCAAAATTAACCAGATCAAGCAAAAATTTCTGGCTGCCATAATCGACTTGCTCGATCGGGGTGTGGCAATCCGTTCAATAGTGCGATTTATTGGCTTTCAAGTTACCAAAATACGGGCTGGTCTGCAGATCAAAGACTCCGCAATGGCCGTCTGTCTATTAATAATGTTTTTGGTCTTGATCTTGAGCTGGTATGGCCGGTTCCAACATCCCTTGAGTGAGCTGCGATTTACTACGCCAGAGAGCTATAGCCAGCTCTTGATCACTCAACAGATTTTGTCTCGTGATGCTTCTATGTTCGATGCACCCACTGCCACTATTCAGGGGCGGGTGCCGGTGTTGGCGGCCTTAGCTGTCGTGATTAGTTTAATCAGTAGTACGAACCCGATTCATACTCAGCACTTCGCCATGGCGATTGTAGGCTGTTGGTTGGTGGCCGTGTTGGGTTATGGTCTATGGAAACTTTCTGATAACCTGGCTGCTAGCACCGTTGGCATGTTGGGTTTAGGAGTCTATCTATTTACTTGGTCAGGTATGGTCGATCCCAATCGCTCAGAGCGCACCCAGGCTTGGCTCGGAAATATCATACAGAGCCTCAATCAGGGCTGGATCAGGCAGTGGAATCCGGGCGAGCTAGAGTTAGGTGTAATCTTTTTGATTTTGGGTTTAACTGCCGCGATTCAAATCGGTCAGCCAGCTCGCCGCTTTGATGGTTTGCTCAGTGGCACCTGCTGCATTTTAATGTTGCTGATGACTGCTCCACCTTTAATGCTGCTGCTATTAGTCGGTGGCATTGGCCTAATTATTGGTCGGCCAGTGGCCTTGTTGGCTATTGCGATTACTTGGCTAAGTGCTGCTCTGTTGGTGGCTTTGCCCAGTCAGCAATTGATGATTGATCCGGTATTTTTACGCACCTTACCGATCGCCCTCAGCTTACTAATCGGGATATTGTTCTTACTTACCGAGAGCCTTTTAAAGGGCTTGCTCGGCAACTGGACAGCGGTGACTATTTTAGCCATAGTTTTGGGTCTGACTCTGAATTTTGGCTGGCCAACCGATGTGGCGATCGAGCACATCGAGTACGAAGCCTCTGCCCGCAAGACCCTAGAAATTTCTCGGCGGTTCCCTTATAAAAACTGGACAATGATAGCTCCCAATGAGCAGTTGTCTCAAAGCTTTCAGCAGGGCTGGCATGAAGATCTGGCTAAGTTTGTGCAACAGTATCAAGAGCCGGTGGAGTCTCCAGCTTTTCATCTGCCGTTTAAAACCGCGAATGTTTTTGTGATGGTAGAGAAAAAGACTTTCAGTAGTGATAAAGAGTTTAATGATGTGCCTTACTCCACTCTGAATGATCCGGTGTACCGCAACTATCGATCGAGCATCGGACGCAGCAAACTACAAGCTTCAGCCATGGTTCTCTGTGATACCTATGCCAAAAATCATCCTGACAGCAAAATATACTATGAGGACACCGTAATTAAAATTTATCAATTTGCTGGAATGCCAGCGACCGCAGATAAATAATATCTACATCTGTACAGTCACCATCAAATCTCGCAAGATCGGGTTGCGGCGCAGTGTGTTTTCTTGTTCTAAGTACTGAACAATGTGTGAAACGTTGATGAGATACTTGCGCCGACCCCGAAAAACATACAGTACTGTCAACAGGGTGGTAATTGCTCCAACCTGCAAATCTACAAAGCTGCCGCCAATTTCCGGCGATAGCAATCGAGGTAAATAGTTCTGAATTTCTGGGGTGTCTTCAATTAACTCTGCCGATCGCAGAATACAGAGTCGATTTAGACCAAAATCTTTGTAGACCAGTAACCGATTCAATAGTTGGCAGACTTCTTGACTGTTGCGCTCTTGCAGCACTGCCACCCCCATATTCATCGCCCCACCATCGATCGAGCAGCGCACCTGAAAATCGATCAGATTTTGGTTGAATTGTGCTGGCTCCACCCGTGATAGTTTTTCAATAGTGACTCGATCAATCGCCTGTCCCTTTAGAAAAGAGAGAGAGAGGAGTATGGCCGCTGCAATAGTTTCTTTATCTTGCAGCAGTGAGCGTAATGAGGCGCGCACACTGGCACCTTCGTGTTCAAAAGCCTGAATGACAGAACTGAGTTCAGTGGTAGATAGCTGGGTGGTCTGTACGGTAGTCATACCTGAATTTTTAGAGAATTAAGCCAATGCCCGATTGTACTACTGTAAAGTGCCCATTTTTCTTGATGTTCTTGCTTTGTTTCATCTTACAAAAACATTTAAATTTACTACATAAAAGGTGATGCTCCTTGATCAGAAATTCCGGCCAGGAGAAAATCGCGTTAAGCTAGATTCATTAGTTCCTCGTTTGGCTACCCAACCCATGGTGCGCATCATTCACCAACAGGCTGAAGCCCAGCAAGAGTTGGATCGCATCCGCTCTCGCCACCAAGATGATCAGTCCATCCATCGCGAAGCCACGGTCAGAGAAATTGTCCAAACTGT
>JAYUSV010000421.1:0-12593 GCA_043755495.1 Synechococcales cyanobacterium | reverse complement strand
TGAAGCAACTCCTGTAGCTTTGACTGCTCCTTCCATCAACGGTTAATCTTTAACCTCTGGTAAACAAAAAGCCCTTCTGGAAAGAGGGGCTTTTTGCTGTTAAGTAGTAGATACTGTGATATTTAAAGACGATCGAACCTGCTCGATCGGCATTTCCCAAAGAGCCAACCAATCTACTCCAAACAGTGGCTGCGCTGCTTTGCCCATTATCCAACTATGTAGGTATCAATAAATTCATACTCGTTGACCGCTGGCTGAACTTCGAATTACGTTTATGGTTGTTTTCCTTGTTCGTAATCTGGGCAGTTGATCGCCTGCTCATTCAGCGCATTATAGGGATGGACAGGGCATTTAAGGTTAAACTCCCCTGTGAAAAATGCACATTGATCGCAGGGGATCTGATGCAACTTGATAAGGTTTATCCGTCCCTTGTTAAGAGATTTCAGCGCCGATAAAGCAATTCGGAAAGAAATAATTGAAATACAAGTAGTGAAGGCTATGCTGTAAACGGACGGCATAGCCCCACGGAGAGTTAGAACTAACATATTCATCGCTACTTTTAGACTAGAAGTTGAGGATGAATTAGCTCGTATCCTGCTACTTTGAGCTTGTGGTTACTGACCTGAACACTCTTGCGTTGAAGGCTTAATTGAGAAGGATCCCATTTCACCTGCGGCAAATCATAGCGGTCACAGACCCTAGATACTTGCTCTTTAACCATAAGTTTACTGTCATCAACCAGATTGTAAATGCCCTGAAGCTCATTTAACCGAGCAAATTCGATCGCCCCAATAATATCATCGCGGTGAACCCAGTTGATGAATCGATCGCCTTTACCAGGCATCGTCATACCCGCCAAGCCACCAAACATACTCACCAACTCACGACCAGGGCCATAAATTCCACCCAGTCTCAGAATACAAACTTTTTGTTGCTCGTTAGCTGCTTGCAGAATTATTTGCTCCGACTCATGAATCACCTGGCTTCTTTGTTCCAAAGGGGCAACTGGAGAAGTCTCATCTACCCATTCTCCCTGCCGATCGCCATAGACAGAGCAACTACTTAAATAGATGATTTGGGTGACATTGGGAGCTTGGCTTAATGCTTTGACCAAGTTTTGGGTGGTGGAGATGTAGGTGGCTTCATAAGTTGCTGTATCTGCTTCCTGAAAACCGGTGGGAGCAATGCTGACGACCAAAGTACTTTGATCTTGAAGCAGCGACTGCATTGCCAAGAAGTCTGCACCTTTGGCTAAGACTGCTCTTGAAAGGGTTCCAGCCAGCGAAGCAATTCTTCCTTTGCTGGTTGTTGTACCTGTTACAAAATGTCCTTGCTCTTGCCAACTTTCGGCCAATACGTTGCCCACATAGCCACAGCCCAGAACGGCAATATTTTCAAAGATGGGGCGACGAGTGGACTGTTGTTGGATCAGAGCCTGGAGTTGATTCATGTCCAGCGATGGACTGTTTTGGTCAAAAGGACTATTTCGATCAGGAAAGTTGTACATGGTGGTTCCAAGGTTAAATTAATATCAGAAATAGCCAAAATCTTGCCAGTCATTTCGACTAATGAAGATAAGTGGAGAAAACAGCCTCTTATTGTTCGTGGCGTAAGAGACTCAAATACTGTTGGCGCTGATAAATGTTTTGACTGAACCTGACTAGCAGTAACAGTGTGGAGAGCTGTACTGTGGTCATTAAACTGCCATTTGCTTCATCAATAACTTTTGTAACAAGTTATTGACATTCTACTAATCCTTAATTATTGACCACAGGACGGATAACCGTAATCTCGCTGGATCAGGGCATTTTACGGAGTGGGCAAACCATTGAAAGTTCCCGCATCCGAAAGAATCAGCGCTGGCCTCCGCTTTACCGCAATACTATCTGTAAAAGGAAACGGCACAACAACTACATCAAATTGACTATAAATCTTGATAGGCAAACTCATCTGCTGCCGACTCCCATTCAGTCATTAAAGAAGAAACACTAGCAGATACTCTGAACTAGCAGGATCGGTCAATGTCTGATCGGAAACGTCTTTAGCGATCAATGTCCTCGTTTCGGCATAAAATAGCCGAATGAGGATGATCAACAGTCAGAAGCTATACGGGAGGACATCAAGTATGCAGTTTGTATTAATTATTCATGAAGTTGAAGATTATGCTTTGTGGAAGAAAATTTTTGATGCTGCGGCTGATCTGCGCCGAGAAGCTGGAGAGAGATGGTATCAGGTGTTGCAAGATACCCAAGATCCTAACAAAGTAGTGCATTTTTCTTCTTGGGTATCACTAACAGATGCTCAGAAATTCTTTGAATCCCCAGAGTTGAGCAAAATCAGAGCAGCAGCAGGTGTGAAATCGCCAGAATTCATCTATCTCAATCAAGTGGAAGCCGGGACACTTTCTAGCAATGCCTACAGCTATCTGGATTACTAAAGCTATTGAATAATGATCATTCTGAAAACTACTTTTCTATCCGCTGCTATGGTTGTTTTTCCTCTTGTAACAACTCATTAACTAATATTCTGCCAGCTTTAATGATTTTTAACCGGGCAAAAGTGGGGTCAGATGGCTGCCAGCTTACCATATAGAAAGTTGAACTACCAGTTTGCCAAGTGTATACTAGGCGACCTTTGCTCTTAGTTCTTTTTACCTGATTCACCAGAATGTCTTTGCCTCTAATCAAAGAAGAGCCTTGATATTTGAGGTCTGAGCCAGCTTGATTAATTCTAAAAGACCACTCATTCTTGGTGAACTGTCGATCGGTCACATACACTGGTTCATCCTGCTTCAAAGCAATTTGCAATGATTTACTAGTAAGTGTTGCCAAAGAATGTGCAGTGGCCATAGTTGTAACCTGACCGATCAACAAGGCTCCAAAAGTCAGCCCTAAACCATAGTGATAAATTTTCATGTTGTTTACAATAAACTATAAAATGAAGGTGTTAAGCTTTTTGACTAATTTTACTGGCAAGTGGTTCCAGAAAGATCGCTGTGTAGGCTAACAAAGTCAGATGATCCATCGCCCCCCCAAAGCATTAAGATGAATGCAATTCCAGCAGATTTAGTATGAAAATTTTATTTGTAGCAGCAGAAGCAGTACCTTTGGCCAAAGTTGGCGGCATGGGCGACGTAGTGGGCGCATTGCCCAAATTTTTGCGCAAAATGGGACATGATGTCCGCATTTTTATGCCCTACTACGGCGTAATCAACTCCAAAGTAGCCGTTCCCGCAGAACCCGTGTACCGGGGCTACGCTATGTTCAATGACTTTGCTGTCTACGAAACAGTCCTACCCGGAACCGACGTACCTTTGTATTTATTTGGCCACCCAGTATTTGACCCCAACCGCATATATGGTGGCGAAGACGAAGACTGGCGCTTTACCTTTTTTGCCAACGGAGCCGCCGAATTTGCCTGGAACCATTGGAAGCCAGAAATTATGCACTGCCACGACTGGCATACTGGTATGATTCCAGTCTGGATGCACCAAGACCCAGAAATTAGCACCGTATTTACTATTCATAACCTGGCTTATCAAGGGCCTTGGCGCTGGTATTTAGACCGTATTACTTGGTGCCCTTGGTACATGCAAGGTCACAACGTAATGGCAGCAGCTGTGCAGTACGCCGATCGAGTGAACACGGTTTCGCCCACCTACGCCGAACAAATTAAAACGATCGAATATGGCGAAAAAATCGAAGGACTACTCTCGTTTATCAGCGATCGACTCTCGGGCATCGTCAATGGCATTGATACCGAAATCAACGACCCCAGCAATGATCAAGCTCTGGTAAAAACCTTTGATACCGACACCTTAGAAAACCGCGCCGAAAACAAAGCCGCTCTGCAAAAAGAAGTGGGCTTAGTCATCGACCCCGATGTGTTTTTAGTCGGGATGGTTTCACGGTTAGTCGAGCAAAAAGGTCTAGATTTACTGCTACAAACCCTTGATCGATTTTTAGCCTACACCGATGCCCAGTTTGTGTTGCTAGGAACCGGTGATCGCAATTACGAAACCCAACTTTGGCAACTCGCCGCCCGCTATCCCGGACGGATGGCCACCTACTTGATGTACAACGAAACCCTCTCTCGCCGAGTCTATGGTGGAGCTGATGCATTCTTGATGCCCAGCCGCTTTGAGCCTTGTGGCATCAGTCAGTTAATGTCTTTACGCTATGGCTGTGTGCCGATCGTTCGCCGCACCGGTGGCTTGGTGGATACAGTTTTTCATCACGACCCCAGCAATAGTACCGGGAACGGCTACTGCTTCGATCGCTATGAGCCACTAGATATGTACACCTGCATGGTCAGAGCCTGGGAAGGATTTCGTTACAAAGAACCCTGGAAGGCTTTGCAACAAAGAGCTATGGCTTGCGATGTAAGCTGGGATAAATCAGCGATCGAGTATGACACTCTGTACAAGTCGATCGTCGGCGGCGACAAATCAATTTAGCTATTTCCAGCAGACATCTCTGCTTAAAAAAGCGCTTGCAGCAAGTGCAAGCGCTTTTTTGATTTACAAAATCTTGGTCAATAACCACTGTAAAAATAGCAATAGTCCAACTGCTCGATCGCCCTTTTAACCTGCCGCCCAGCCAACCAACCAAACAAAATGCTCCCTAGCACCAAACCCAGCGGTGTAAAACTCACTCCCCAAATCTGACCAAATATATAACCACAGACCAAATTAACCAAAGTAGCAGGCCATAGCATCTTCAAAATTGCAGGCATCTGATTTAATGTCAGCAGAATAATCGTATTCCACAAACCAAAAGCCAGCGCCAAATACCCCAAAATCCCCAACCCCGTCAGACTCATATCGGCTGCCTGCTGATGAAAAATCGACATCAAAGTCATAGTGATCAGCCCTACCCCCAAAGCAATCAACACCACCAAAGTCCCTACCACCCGATAACGGCGCTGCAGTTGTACAACCAGCTTGTGGACATTCTGGGGCGTAGCAGGCTTGGCCACCTGATACCACCAAATACTGAACTTCGCCGCTAAGTACTCCACAAACGGCATCACAATCAAAAAATTCAATAGGGCTAAATCCATCGGTCGCTGATAATTGCTACTAATGGCAAAAGGCACGTTGCTATATCGATCGAGAATCAAGCCCGCTGCAAATCGATCGGCAAACAAAAAGCCAAAATACAATAACCCATAGAAAAAATAGGGGCTAAGAAGATAAGCAATTGCCGCAGGCTTAGGTAGAACAGGCAACTGTTCTTGACTGCGTTCATCTCGATGCGCCTGCCAATATACCCACACCAGCATCACAAACATCGTCACCAGAGCCGAACCCATTGTGGCAATCTGACAAGTTACCGCATCTAAGCGCAATCCCAAACGACAGACTAAAAAAACCACTGCAATCATTACCAAAGCACTGGGCGTAGACCATTTATAACGCAGGGACACCATCGCAAACACCTGCCACATGATGCTCAAAATAGTGAAATACACCCCAGTGATCATTAAATATTTATCGCCCGTATAGCTGCGGTAAAACCCAAAACCCACCCAAATAATTCCCAAGAAAATGCTGCTGATCACACCCATTAAAAAAATTGGCCGACAGGAGCGCTGGGCATGAATTGGTTCATTCATATTTTTATAAAACGAACCACGTCGTTGAATCATTTGCACAAAACCACCGCTGGCAATTAAACTGCCCATCAAAGCCGGTGAAAGCAGAGCACTAAACTGTACCGGCACTCCTTCTGGGTCAGCCCAAAAAAAGAAATTATCCACAATCATCGATACCACAAAGGGAATCGCATACAAAAAGCTACGGGAAAACTCCCCACAGAAAAATGCCAATTCTTCACCATAAGAGCGCCGAATAATGATCGCTGGAGTAGGTTCTCTGGTGGCCAAATAACCATTTTCTCGTAAGTAATTATAAATTTCTGAACCTAGCGCCAACGAATCAGAATAACCAAACTCACTGGCAATTTGTCGATCGGTGTAGCCCAAAGATTCTAGAATTGCCGCAATCTCCCACCGATCGGCTGGCTGAGGGCTAATGGTTTGCACCTCGGAGATCGCTTCTTGGAGTTTGGGGTTAGCAAGTCTGGCACTGTTCATCAAATCCTCACAGTTTAATTCCGATCACTAGCAGCCAGCATACCCATTGGTTGATTGGCAGATTGATTAGTCAACATCTTAATCTTTCCTTGGCGGATCAATTGCTGATAAGTATCAATGTGAGTTTGAGAAAACAATCTTTTGGTAAACAGTCTCATCGCCCGTTCCCGCGCCTGTGTACCATAACTATTCCGCTCGGCGATCGGCAGATGCAACATATGTAAAATCCCTTCTGCCAAAGCCGGTGGTTGCTTAGCAGGCACCAGCATACCCGTTTCACCCAGGGCTTCTCCCACACCACCCACATCAGTAGCCACAATTGTCCCACCCGAGAACATCGCTTCTACTACCGCATAAGGAAATCCTTCTGAGATACTGGACATCGCCACTACATCAGAAGTACTATAAACCCGCCAAGGCTCACTGGTAAATCCGGCGAAGTTAATATTTTTTTCTAGCCCAAAATTAGTCACCGCCGCTTGACAGTCCCGGTAATAATTGGCATCGGAAGGCTTGCCGTAAAACTGAAACTCTACATTGGGCACTTGATCGCGGACGATCGCTGCGGCCTTGATCAATTCCAACTGACCTTTGAGCGGGAAAATCAGCCCCATATTCATCACAATTGGATGAGATGCCTCTAGACGAGGCACTGGCTTGAAAATATCTGGGTCAGCACCGTTGTAAATTACTTTGATCTTGCTGGCGGGCACGCCCCACCATTTTTCCCAGCGGGCATTGTAGGCACAAACCGGGGCAATAATATCAGCAAAGAAATAGTTAAGTCGCACCACCCCGCCAACTAGTTTATTGAGAAATAACCGGACGAATAAAGAATCGATCGTCTGAACTAAACGCAAATAGTTCTCACGCACGATAATGCCATGCTCTGTGAGCATATAAGGCAAGCCATACTTGATCTTGCCGATCACTCCCGGCAAACCACAGAAAGAAGCTGCCGAAGAATGGATCAAATCTACTTCTGGCACTGGCACATGAATTGTCAACATGAAGCGCTGAAAAAAGCGCAGAGCATCGGTCATTTCCCCCACTGTGATATCAGAAATACGACAGCGATCTTGCCAGGGTTGTAAGACAATATCTTGAAAACTGTCCCACACCAAAGCCGAATTCATGGTGGCGTTGTAATCATATTGCAAAAAGTAATCATGCAAATCTACTAACAACCGCCCCATTCGACGGGTGTTATGGCTATCATGTACCACTCCATGTAAAAATTCTTGGAAAATCGGCAGGAATTTTTGGGCAATTACCGTTTTGGTGGTAGCACTTTTACTGCGTACTGCCCGCACAAAAGGAACTCGCCAGCTAAACTCCAAGGGGTCTTCTACGCCCCATAAAGGAATTTTGATCAGCTCAGTAACATTGGGAGCACATTTATACTGCTGAAATAGGTAGGGGTTGGCAATTACCGCAAATATTTTGAAATCTACATTGCTTAGAGACTCAGTTAGCTCATGACACCAAGTACTTACCCCTCCCCTTTGGAAAGGATAGGTGCCTTCGGTAGTAAGCAATACACGCGGTCGATTCATTGGGGCTGCCTAAGAGAGTTGCTATTTCAATGGAAAATAAATAGTGGCGGGTTGACCCACAAAGAAATTATTCCCTACTTGGAATTCAACTTCAACTTTTTGCTTACGATTTTCTCCTGTAGGAGAAATATTTGCAACCTTGCCGGTGTAGTCACGGACATCATTGCCACTTTTGATCTTAATCACAGTCGGCCGACCCACTCGCAGGGTACTGGCTAACTTTTCATCTACATCTACGGTGGTTTTAAGCTGTTGGGGATTAGCAATGCTCACCAACTTATTGCCAGAAAACACTTGATCACCAGCGTTAATGGGTAACTCTACCACATTGCCGCTAGCAGTAGCGGTGATATCAATCAGAACTGGTTGGTTACTAAGAATTGTGGCTGAGGAAATCGGACTAGGTGTCACTAAAGCTCGCTGACGTAGGGCTTGTAAGTTGGTACCTAACTGTTGATAGCTGAGCTTTTCTTGCTGGAGTTGTTCCTGCAATTTACGAATCTTTTCTTCCTGCTCTTTCAGTTCAATCTGCTGCTGCAAGCCCAGTTTTTGTGATTCCACTGGCTGGCTATCAGCACGAGTTTTTCGGGCTAATTCCAAAGACTGACGAGCGTTGTTATAATCAGCCCGAGCTGACTCCATAGATACCTTGGCACTATCTACTTCAGCCCTAGCTCGAAATACATTGTCTTGGGCAATTGCTCCTGATTCTAAAAGTTGCTGATTGGCGCGATAGGTTTGCTGCTTTTTTCCGTAGTCAATCTTTTGCAGTTCGTAGTTAGACTGGGCTTTTTGTACCGCTTCGCGCCGCTGCTGTAAGAGTGCCGCCTGACTAGATTGCAGTTGTCCCTGAGAAATTTGCAGGGTGGCATTACTCAATTTACTGCGCAGCGGGGCGATCGTTTGATTCTGAGCCGCAACTTGCTCTTCTAAAATGCTCGATCGTTGTTGGGATGCTTGCTGTTGCTGGATTAACGCCTGCTGCTGCTGCAATAAATTTTGCTGCTGGGATTGCTGCTGTTGAATCTGAGCCTGCTGTTGTTGGGTAGCCTGCTGTTGTTGCTGCTGGGCTTTTTCTTGGTTGCTGCGTTCGGCTTCTACATTACGGATGGTCATCAAGACTTCTCCTGGTTTGACGGCTTGCCCCACTCTCACCTTAACATCCTGGACAAAGCCAGGAACAGTAGCATTTATTTTATTGCTTTGCTGGGCTTCTATTTTGCCGGTAAAAGGAATTTCTTGCAGTTTGTTGGCTTGTTCTTGGTTGCTAATAGCTACTTGGGGCTGCTGTAAGCCTTGGCGTACCAAATAAATTGAGCCGATCGATCCCACCGCTAAAGCAATACCGGCAGCGACCTGTACCCAACCAGTAGACTTGCTACCAATCCGAGTAGGTGCCACGTCCACCAGCATTTCGGAAGCCTCTGGGGCTAGCAGCGAAGAATCTACCGCCCTGCGCTGAATTTTGAAGCCGGTAATGGCGAGGCCGCTAAGACCGGTAACATCTAGTTCGGTGGGAATCGGACGGGGTTGATTGGGAGAGCCTCCGCTAGATTTAGGGGGAAGTTCGGGGATAAATTGCTCAAACAAACCAGGGGCAATTTGGGTGTAGCCGCGATGCACAAAGCGCACAGCATCTTGAATTTCTTCGGAGGTCGCACCTTTGAGTAGATAGCCTTTAGCACCAGCATGAATCGATCGAGCCACGTATTCATTGCTGTTATGGCTGCTCAGCACCAACACCCGCACTTTTTTACCCAGCTCACTGCTGGCAATGATTTTGGTGGCTAAGACCCCATCGATGTCGGGCATTTCCATATCCATCAACACCACATCTGGCTCTAGCAGCTTGACTTGCTCGATCGCATCGTAGCCATTATCCACCATGCCCACAATCTCAAAATCTGGCTCTGGCTCTAAGATGTACTTAAGCCGTTCCCGAATGCTTTTTTGATCGTCTACTATAAGGATGCGAATCATTACTGCTGCTGGCCATTGGTAGGTAGATTTCGCGCCAGTTAGTTCTTTGCTCAATTCTTGCGTAGAGGCACAATTCATTGCCGAGGCTTGGGAATCAATACCCAAATCTGTTGATTCTACTGTGATCCACTGGTGACTAGTATCCGCCATTTGACTTGAACTTAAAGGAATTCTCCCATGATTTATCCCAGTGGTGAAGACATTGGTAGAAATCTTAGGCTATCTCTCTACTTTTCCCGTTTTACCTTAAATAAATAACAAGCGGGCTTCTTTTACGTATTTATGCTGACATCTGAAAATTCATCTTCTGCTAAAGCCGATCGATTGCAAGAAACCGACTGGCGATTGTTTGCCCGGCTGATTCCCTATGCTCGCAAGAGTGGGAAACTGCTGCTGCTGTCGCTGCTGATGTTATTTCCGTTGGCGATCGCCAATGCGGTACAACCTTTGCTAATTGGTCAAGCGATCTCACGGATTCGATCAGAAACCACCTGGCCATTTATTGCCCAGATGCCAGTCAATGATGCTCTCAATGTTCTCACCCTGTTGTTACTGGTGACGGTGGCTTTGCGACTGGTGTTGGTGGCGGTGCAGGGCTATACAGTGCAGCGCATTGGTCAACAAATGACTGCCGATATTCGCCAAGATTTGTTTAATCATGTGACTTCTTTAGGAGTAAGGTTTTTTGACAATACGCCTGTAGGTAAATTAATTACCCGTTTAACCAATGATGTAGAGGCCCTCGGAGATGTATTTACTACTGGAGCGATCGGAATAGTCAGCGATTTGTTTTCGCTATTTATTTTGGCTGCTGCAATGTTTTGGTCTCAGTGGCAGTTAGCAACGGTGCTGACTCTGATGCTGGTGCCGGTGACGGCGCTGATTGTCTATTTTCAATTTGAGTATCGCAAGGCCAATTACAAGGCACGAGAAGAGCTTTCGACGATGAATGCCAGTCTACAAGAGAATATTACTGGTATTAACGTGGTGCAGCTCTTTCGTCGCCAACAGTTTAATGCTGAGCAGTTTCGATCGATCAACCAAAAGTATGTGGCCGAAATCGATAAGACCAATTTCCATGACTCGGCAATTTCAGCAACTTTGGAGTGGATTTCTTTGGTGGCGATCGCCGTAGTGCTGTGGTTTGGGGCGGCGATGATTGTGGGCAAACAAATTGAGCTAGGTACCTTGTCGGCCTTTGTGATTTTTGCCCAAAGATTGTTTGAGCCACTGCGCCAGTTTGGTGAGAAGTTTACAGCGATTCAGTCGGGGTTTACGGCAGTGGAGCGGGTCAGTGATATTTTGCAGGAGCCGATCGAAATCAAAGACTCTCTAGGTAATACTTCTAAGCTGGCTGATTTAGATTTAGCTGGAGGCGGCGAGATTTGCTTTGAGCATGTGTGGTTTGCCTATAAAGACGATGATTACGTGATTCAAGATTTAGACTTCACTATCCAGCCAGGGGAAAAGATTGCCTTAGTTGGCCCAACAGGAGCTGGAAAAAGTACCATTATTCGGCTGCTCTGTCGGCTCTATGAGCCAACGAAGGGAAGAATTTTGATTGATGGCATCGACATTCGCAATTTGCCCCAGCGGGAGCTGCGCCGCTATTTGGGCATAATTTTGCAGGATGGCTTTTTGTTTGCGGGCGATGTGAAGAGCAATATCACTCTGGGTGAGGAGTATTCGATGGCGCAGGTGCAGGCAGCGGCGGCAGCAACTAATATTGATGGTTTGCTCTCAGAGTTACCCCAGGGTTATGATACACAGTTGCGAGAGCGGGGTACGAATCTATCGGGTGGTCAGAAGCAGTTATTGGCTTTTGCGCGGGCAGCGATTCGGAACCCGAAGGTGTTGGTACTCGATGAAGCCACAGCAAATTTAGATGTGGGGACAGAAGCACTAATTCAGAAGGCGTTGAATCATTTGTTGGTGGGGCGCACGGCGATTATTATTGCTCATAGACTATCTACGATTCGGTATGTCGATCGAATCTTTGTGCTCAAGCAAGGTTTCTTAGTAGAGTCTGGCAACCACGAAGAGCTGATGGCCTCTGGTGGACTTTATGCCAGTCTGCATCAGTTGCAGATGTTAGGAAGTTAAAGCTAGAATTTACTTAGGCAACTGATGCTTCAGTATTTTGGCGGAGGTAGACTATTGCTCAGGATTCGGTTACAATTATGGAAGCAGGCTTACAAGCTTTGTAGCGCCTAAGTTTGATTGCTGAAAAGCAGTTACGGCATTTCATATACTCCCAAAGCAGATTCAACTGATTCGATCATGGCAATTGCAACCGGGTACGACTGGGACAAAATATCTTTTGCCTCCACGCTCTTTTTATGTCCGATAATTGATGAAATGCTATCAACAGTGCCCTGTCAGTGGCACCCAGAAATTAGACTAGGTCTCCAAGAAGCATTAGTAAATGCTGCAAAACACGGCAACAACCTCGATCCATTGAAGCGAGTTGTTGTCCGTTTTTGTTTAGTGGAGGGAAATTATTGGTGGATTATCTCCGATGAAGGAGCTGGATTTGAGAATCCTTGCGGCTGTCAGCAAGAAATCATCGATCAACTGCCCGAGCAAGAATCAGAAACTGGCCGAGGCATGTCTTTGTTACATCAAATATTCGATCGAGTAGTCTGGAACCGTCAAGGCACCGAACTGCGCCTTTGCAAACAGTTAGAATGTCGGGAACCGATTCTCTGCTAGCATCCGGCACCAGCAACGGTTTATGATGGGGTATTCACATACTCTCCTTCGATCGACCTATGTTTGACTCCTTAGCTGAAAACCTAGAATCTGCCTGGAAAAAGCTCCGGGGTCAAGACAAGATTAAATCTAGCAATATTCAAGATGCTCTGAAAGAAGTCCGGCGGGCGCTGATATCTGCTGATGTGAATGTCCAAGTCGTGACCAACTTCGTGCGCGAAGTGGAAGAAACGGCTCAGGGGGCTGGGG
>JAYUSV010000420.1:0-12646 GCA_043755495.1 Synechococcales cyanobacterium | reverse complement strand
ATACCCAATGCTTTCTCTGGTGGTTCTCCTCTCCCGAACTCTTAAACCAAGTGGCGATCGACCATATTCTCGACCAGGATAACGAACTTTTTCTGTCGATGGCTAGTTCTTGGGAGATTGCTATCAAAGTTAGTATTGGTAAATTACCTCTTCCTGAACCTGTAGATACCTACATTGCTAGCCGTCTACGCCTCCTTGGTGGAAAACATTTCGATATTCTTTTTTCCCATGTTTGCCAAGTCTCCCGGCTTCCCCAGATACACCGCGACCCTTTTGATCGGCTAATTATTGTGCAAGCTCAAGTCGAATCACTTACCATCATTACTGCCGACGAAACTATTACCCAATATGATGTTCTCACCCTCTGGGCTAAATGTTAGCCAACCTTACAGGTAAACAAATACAGTACTGCACCACCCAGGATGCAGAGTCGATCGATTCCCAATCCTACTGCCAATCAAGGTAATTACTGGATGGTGCAAATATCATAGCCATTTTGTATCTACTTACTCATCGCGGGGGACTGACCAAGAACGGACTTCGCCCAGCGTAACTGGCAGGGTATCTTTGACATCGATCGTGAACCGAAAAATCTTTTTGCCCCGCCGAGTATTTTCGGGGTCGAAAAAGCGCAATTTCACATCCCAACAATTGCTATGCAAGCGACAAAAAGAACTTTTTTCGACTTCGATATTATCGAGTTCCATGCGGTGAGCAACGGCAGCAGCATAGACTGAGGCCACCTGAAAAGTATTGGTGGCAGCAAAATTCAGGGCGCGATCACGATCGAGCAGGCCAGGATTTTTCAGGTCGTAGTACACCCGCTGCAAAAAATTGCGCAGGGAGCGCCGAATACTAATGATATTGGCTTCACTTAATTCACCCCGAATAGTGGCGATCGCCCCTTCTACCAAATTGTTCACTTGCCAACCATACATGCCACGCACATTCGGTAAAATCACTACCGGCAATACTTCACCAGAAAACAGTTCTACAGTGCGATCGGTCAATTTGCCACAAATACTGATCCGCTCGATATAGTCTTCACTTGTAGCTGGTTGAATCTGTCCAGCCAACATTAATCGCAGGGCAGCATAGATTTCGGTGGCAAAGGCTCCTTTGGCTTGGATCACGTACAGGGGAGTAAGTTCCTGATTGAATGTCCAGATCAATTCTTTGCTGGCGGCTGGGCTTTGCGCTAAATAATCGACCATCTGTTGTGCATCATAGGGGTTGGCTGGCACCACAACACCATCAAGATCAACGGCGGGCATCCCTTGTTTAAAAATATCCCGGCGGGCTTCAGTACCAAAATCGTAGCTGAGTTGACCGAGGGCATATATTTGCCTAATGACTGCGCTGGGTACAATTTCAGTGGGGGCAATTTGAGGGACAGCGGCAATTTCTAGGGTATTGGCGACTAATGGGATCGTGGTAGGGGAACTAGAGGCGATCGGTGAGGATACCTCTGGTGATTTCGCTGCTGGGGTGATGGTCGGAGAGATTGGCGACGCGGAGGCAGTCAAGTGGCTGGGGAGTGAATTAGCGATCGCTGGTTGCACAGCAGGTAAAGCTTGCCCGGTTAACTTTTGATAGGCTCCTGGAATATGTAGTTTTCCGGCCAAACAGCGATCGGGTTCGGGTACTTCCTGTGGATCGCAGGGAATGACGCTGTGGAGCAAAGCAGTACGCACGGACTCCGCGTTGGGCTTTTCGCCTCTTTGTAGTTGTAAGCTCATTAATAGAGCGGCAATCCCGGTAATAACTGGTGCTGCTAAGCTAGTACCTTCTTTACGGATTGGTTCATCGGTATCCGGTTGGGCAACTAAAATATTCTCACCCGGAGCCAAGATGCCCTGCTTTTGATACTCCCCACCAAAATTACTGTATGCTGCCGGTTGGCCATCGTCTTTCATCATCCCCACGGCCAAGGTATTAGGTAAGATTGCCGGGATACAAAAAAATTCACCTTTGTTATTGCCGACCGGAGCAATGATCAAAATATTATTATCTTGGCATTGCTTGACCGCTCTTTGGATCATTTCGTGAGAAAATCCGGTTATAGTGGGGTGACAGGCGGCACAGTGAATAATATCGACATCTAGTTTTAATGCCAGATTAAAAGCATGTGCTAAATGCAAAGGAGAAAGAGCTTCCTCGAAGTTTTTGGCCTCGAATAAAGGGATGTTAATAGCGGTGCAGTAAGGAGCAATACCTTCAATAGGAGAGCCAGGTTGACCAAACATTAAGCTAAAAATGCTAGTGGCATGAAAAATTCCTACCAGGCGATCGGCTATATCTGCGGGAATAGTTGCCTGCAATGCCTCAATTTCGGCCTGTAGTTGCTCGATCATGCTGTGTTCGGCACTAGATAAACTAAGATTTTGACCGGAGGCCAGAATTTCTGGCTGCATCATCGCCGATGGTTGAGCTGTTAATTGGCGGTAACGCTCTAGTGGCGCAGGATCATTATCTTTTAAGGGGGCGCTAAAGATAGTTTGAGAACTCTCAACTAGTTGTTTTGTATTATCAAGTAAAGCCTGAGAATGATCTGGAGTAGTTAGCTCCAAATGCTTGATCGATGGCATTATTGTTGGATCTAAAACTATTCTTTTTTGCTTTCGGAGTTTTTTCTTGCGATCTTTAAGAACATCAATTTTAATTTGTTGCTGAATATAAAATGGGTCAATGGGTTCTACAGTACCCTGCCAAAAGGGCTTAACCCTGCTGACCCGGGCACCCCGAAAGCAAGCCCGATCAAAATCGGCCAGACCATCAATAACCGCAATTTTGATGCGTGGATCACCTAGGGTGGCAGATTGCAAGGCACTCAGACCAGGAATGTTTGTAATGTCAGGCATAGTCGCAACGGGTAAAGAAAAATATTAAGGAAAAACCAGACAAACACCGAACTGCCGGACACAAGTACCTCAAAGCCTTACTGAGCAATCATTTACCAGATATCTTATCGAAGTCTGCTTTTGGCGGATTGATCGGCTGAAAGTATTGATGCGCTGTATCTCAGAAATCCGTTTTTTATGATTCAGCAAGGGTTTCAATAGATGTGTCCGGCAGACAGCTAAAACACCATAGGCATCGGATTCATTTGCTCTTCGCTCAGTGGCGCTGCTAGCCAGCCCAGTTTTACCGGCACCTCATACAGTCGGCCTGCACCAAACCGCGACCAAAAGTGCCGTAGTCCCGGTACAACTACTTTAACTACAGGTAAACCAATATCTGGACGAGTTTGATCTAAAACCAGCATTTCTAAACCAGCTTGCCGCAAAATATCTACACAGTGCAAGACATCTTGATGAATATCATCACTCCACTGGGTAATGTAATCGCTAGCTAGTTTGGCTGGCAATGGGTCAGGCCATAAATAGGGCTGGCTAGCGATAGTAGCTTGGTCAAACCAAAAGCTTAATTCTGATGTAGCTGTTGACGGAGGATGTTTTTCTGGCAGGCTATTGCTCATTTGATTTAGCTCTGTCACCGCCCGTAAAATGGCGATTCTAGGATCAAAGTGTGATCCGTAACCGGATAGGATATATTCTTTGTCGGTATCTGCGCCAATATAGCGAGAAACAGCAGCGAAGGTCGGAATATTTAAGTCGGTAGTTATGTCTAAAACCCACATTTCTCTTTGCAGAGTTTGATACCAAGCCTGTAAATCGAGCAAATATGGTTCATCGAAGCTCGCCAAATCCACCGCTGGCCGCGCTAAGCGATTGTACCACCATAGAGCTACAGCATCGCGCTCTACTAACTCCAAAAACCCTTGGAGGATGGCATCTTCTAAAGTCCCACCAGCAGCATTACCATTGGAGTCGGCATTGTAGAAACGGTGATCTTTGGGCAAATTATAGTTATAGTAGCAAGCGGCGGTGGGTAAATACTTCTGAGCTTGGTGAGTCAAAGACCACACCGGAGTCCAGTCGATGGCTTGGGTTTCATCAAAAGGCAGCGGAATCCAATCATGAGCGACGATCGACTTTTCATTGAGCGCAACACGTTTTTGATACTGGGTCTCACTAAATAGCAAACAGTGGGCAGGGTGAATTGCTTGTTTACCCAATGCGGCCAAGGTGCTATTAATGCGCGGTTCATCTCCTTGGTAAATGCCCGAATAGCGTTCTACGGCTTCACAAAAGCCACTAGCTTGCGACTGTTGATCGGTTTTACCTTTGCCACCACTTTTGTGGCGCAGTGATTTACGGAGAGTGTTTAAATTTGCGGCTGCCCCAAAAGCATGAATGGCACTATAGGTATGCACCAAAGGGTTATTGGGGTCGGAGATGCGAGCGAGACTAGTAACTACACCAGTAATGGGGCTAATTAAATGGGCATAGCGCTGCAAAATTTGCTCGGGAGTAAAGGCGCGATGCCCACCATCTTGAGTAAATAGCTTTTTGCGACTAACCAGGGTGAGTGGCTCATTGAGTTGGGTGCCGATCACCTCGGGGTTGCCACAGGCCGCACATTGGGGGCGATGGGGTAGGGCATGAGTTTTGAGAGCCAAGCTTCCCTGATCGAGGGTGAGTAGCTTGCCAGCTAAAGTCTGGATTGGTGAGCTGGGGACAGCTTGCTGCATTAGCCACTTGGCAGTTTCGGTGGCAATTAAGCCGATCGCTGTTTGCATGGTAGAGGGCAAAGCGGCGATCGATACCGGCAAACAACCAGTACTGTTACCTTGTTGTCGCAATACCGAAGTCTCTACTTCCCGATTGCCCCGCAGTCGCTGTGCCAAACAAGCCCAGCAGCCGGTACTACCCGGTTGAAAAATCGGACCAAGCCACAGAATACTACCGCTGGGCTTGGCCAAGAGCCAGGGTTGATGATTTTGCAGGGCTTGGTGATTGATCTGTTGCAACTCTGGTTGCAGGTAGTCATCGGTCAAAACGATGTGTAATCCGCCGGAGATCTCCAGCGGCTTTGCTACTTGAGCTGTAATGCTGATCGCCTGCAAAGCAGTAACCAGGGGTTGAGGATCGATCGCCCCAATAACGGCGATCGTTACTGGCTGCTGTAATAATTTCTCTGCCACTATAGATGGCTCAACTCCTAAACCACTCCAAAAGGCGGCAGCGGCTGGAGTCAGAGCAGGAGCAGCATCGGTGAGATAACTTTTTTCTTGGAGCCGATCGAGCACATAGTCTAAATGCTCGGCTACAACTTGCCCCTCAAGTTTTTCGATCAGCTCGCTGCGAGTGTGCTGACCGGTTAAAAGCGGCAAAATTTGGCAGTACAGAGTTCCGGTGAGAGCATAGGTGGCATTTTCACTGAGCAAGTAAGCCTGCTTTGGTTCAATAACTTCTAGCCGAAAGTGGGGTTTGAGCTGAGGCTGTTTCATCTCTTTAACTTCGTGATTTGTAGTGGTTAAGTAATACTGAAAGTAGGACAGAAAACGCTGCTGTCAAGCCCAGATCCGTCCACGCCGAAAAACCGGAGGGGTGCCAGTTTGTTGCTGCTTGGCCATTTCTGCATACCAAAAAGCATAGTCGGCTAAGCCGGTAGAACGAGTAAGACGTTCCTTGGCATTGAGATCTACCTTAAGTGGGATTTCCACTTCTTCCCACACCGCTTCGCCGTCAATCGTGCCCACGGCACGGGTGGTGGTTTTCCCTACAATGGTGTTGCCAAGTCCTTCGTTGATCGCCCAACAACGCGCCAAACCCAGCTCGCGCCCGCTCAGAAAGTAGTTCATATTTTCTTGAATTTCTGCCAGCGATCGGCTATGCCGCCAAATGCGCACTTCCAGCATTTTGCCCCGAAAACTGTTAGCCAAAAAATCGGGATGCCCGGCTAGATAGCTGCTGTTCAGAGCCAAGACCGAAGCCACTGCCGTTTGATTATCGTTTTGGATGCCGTTAATATATAGCTTGGTTTGACCAGGATGGCTTCCCTGATGAGTTACGACAACGTGATACCATTTACCAGTCATTAATACTGCCCCGATCGAAGCAACAACTGGCCCGGCAGGATCAGTCTGAAACTTCAGTTCGCCGCCTTCTAAATAAAATAATGCGTTGCCTTCGGCAAAAATAGTTAATTTACCCTCAGCAGAGCTAGGGCAGACCCAGGCTTCGATCGTAAATCGGCCACGAGGCTTCAAAGCTCCAGTACCCACGGCAATGCCCGGATTATTTTCATTCAAGACCAAGGCCGTATGACGACCGTAAGTTTTAGCAGGGGATGCAGTAGACATAGTAGTAATGGCTGGGTGAGGTGAGTGAGTAAAAACTAAGGTAGAAGGTACTACATTCCCCTGGTCATTTTGAGGACTAGCAGTTTCTTCCGGACAGATGGTGAGATTATCTAGGCTATTTGGGTCACAAACAACCACCAGATCAAGAGGCGCAGTTTGATCTAGGGCGAACGATTCAGCTATCACCAAACCGCGCAATTTGGCACAAATTATCGCTATGCTGCGCCAGATTAGCCTAAAAACAACCACAACCACCAGAGGATTTCATTTGATTTAAGCTGCGATTTTGGAAGCCCGCTGGATCGTTGTAGTTTGCTCCATGGAGCAGATGGATCCGAATGCTGACCAGTGAATCTACGTCGCCCTGCACCACATCAACAGTTTCGTGGGGCTTAACCAAATCAGGGCGACGCACGGGCGGAGATAGGATCGGGAGTTTCATAATTTTGGGGGAATTAAATTAAGAAGGGGGAATAATTAGCCTCGATCAAGAGACCACAACAGCAAATTATTTAGCCCCCTTCCCAAATGGTTAAAAATCAATTTCTAACTAGGCTGTGAGAAAAAGAGCAAGTCAACTAGTATTTTGCCCTCATTCCCTGGCCGATTGTGTCAAAACAATCTCAAGCCCTATTCGGCATCGTCACCATCGAAGGAACACGCACAAGGCACACAAGGGTATGAAGCTGTTACTTCACTGTCGAAGGAACATATACAGACGCACATAGAAGCTGTTACTTCACCATCGAAGGAAGGAATACAAGGAGCGCCGAACACAGCAGCCGCTACTTCAGCACCAAAGTCAGTGCCTTGTAACATTTCTTCGGACAGTTCAGCCAACGCACTAGGCAATTGACCAGTAGTGATGCGATCGATTGGTTGGGCCTGGTTAGGCATCAAGTTTTGATTATTCATGAGAAATTTTCTCCGATGTAGATGTTTGGTGTCCCGTTGTCGAGAATTTTCTCAGTTGGTGGGTCTGACCAAGAGCTAAATTATTAGTTATTAATTGATAATTAATAAGGTGTTGCCCAGGTGCGGACTTCGCCCATAGTGACCGGAATTAGATCGCTGACATCGATCGTGAAACGGAAGACTTTTTTGGCGCGACGACTGTTTTCTGGGTCGAAGAATTTTAGTTTTACATCCCAACAATCGCTATCCATCCGGCAAAAAGGACTTTTTTCTACCGCAATACTGTCTAGTTCCATCCCCGCTGCCACCGCTTGGGCAAAGGTAGAAGCCGCTTGGAAAGCATTGGTAGTAGCAAAATTCAAGGCTCGATCTTGGGAAGTGGTGCCCAAGTTGCGCAGATCATAATAAATCCGGTTCAAGAAACTGGCCAGGGTGCGGCGCATGGTTTCTTCGGTGGCTCCTTCCACGGTGGTTTGTACCGTTTCTAACGCGGCATTGACCAGAGTATTCACCTTCCAGCCATATAGTCCACGAGGGCTTTGGGGTTCAATTACCGGTAGCATCTGTCCCGAAAATAATTTCACCGTTCTACCGGTTAAGATGGCAGGAATGCTCACCCGCTCGACATATTCTTCGCTGGTTTCCGATTGCACCTGACCAGCCAAAAATTCTTGCAGCAGGGCAAAAACGTCACGGGCGTAAGCTCCCTGGGGGTCGATCGCGTACACCGGAGTCAATTCTACATTCAGCGTCCAGATCAGAGATCGGGCTTCAGAAGGGCTAGCTGCCAAATAATCCACCAGTTGTCTGGCATCATAGGGGTTCGCTGGTACAGTAATATCACCAATATTAAAAGCAGGCATTAGTTGCTTAAAGGTGTCGCGTCTGGCTTCAGTGCCAAAGTCGTACCCTAATACGCCCAGGGCGTAGACGAGCTGGCTATCGGCAATTTCGCTAGGAGCTTGGCTGGCAGTTACATTAGACATAGATAAATGCTGGTTTGATGGGGGAATGGATGATGGCACAGCAACAGGGCTGTACGGTGGGCTAGAGGGCACTTGTGCCGCCAGCTCGGCAGAAATTGCCGGAGCCAGGGGAGTAATGCCGATCGGCGAGATTGCACCAAAGTTGTTACCGGTAGTGATACCCGTTGGCGAGCTAGCAGAAATGCCTGCTGGTACAGCAGCCATTTCTGGACTGGCGTGCTCTGATTCGATCGTCCCGGTACAGCCACAGCCTGCTGCTGCAACCATTTCTAATTCTTCAGACATTTTGCCTCCTGTAAATAATTCTAGTAAGCCAGGAATATTTAGTTTCCCGGCCAAACACCGACGTGATTTATCCCCATTGAGGTCACAAGGCAGTGCAGTCTGCAAAATTGCAGCCCGCACCCGCTGTGGATCAGGTGGTTCACCCCGCTCTATTTGCAAACTCAAAAGCAAGGCCGCCACGCCAGTAACGATCGGAGTAGCAAAACTGGTGCCACTCAAGCGGACGGTGCCCCCGCCAGGCTTTGCGCCTAAAATACCCTCCCCAACAGCCAGAATGCCTTGCTGTTGGTAGGTTTCACCCCAGTTGCTAAACTCCATTGGCTCCCCCTGGCGATTCAGCGCTCCTGCTGCCAACACGGCGGGCAGAGCCGCCGGTACATGCAAACATTCGCAGCCATCGTTACCGGCTGCCGCCACGATCAGCACATTTTGGGCCTGACACAGCTCTACAGCACGCCGTAACCAGCCCTCAGCCTCACCTTCATCAGTCAGTTGTCCACCGCTGATGTTGATAATTTGTGCCCCGGCAGTTACTGCCCGTTCGATCGCCCTGGCCAAATCAAGTTGCGTTAGCCGCTGACCGGCATCCGAAAATACCGGTACCACCAGACCTTTGCATCTGGGGGCAATGCCAGAAACCGCGCTGCCAGGTTGGCCAAAAATAATGCTGGCAATGTGAGTGCCATGTAGTGACATTCCGCCATCGGGCTGGGCATCGCCGCTCACGAGGGTCGGCAGTTGAGTCAAGTTGGCACCCTGAAAACATGGATGTTTTCGATCGACATTGCCATCCAAAATAGCGACACAAATCTCACTATTTCCGGTTGTTCTAGCTCGTAACAAATCGAGCTGTGCAATTTGCATAGCAATTCCTCAGAATCTAATCGTCACAATTAACCCTTAAAACAAACAAAAACACTCGGCAGAGCCATCTAGAAGGAAGCTCATGAAAGAATATGCCAAAGGGTATTTTGGCAGCTCTACCTAAAAATGCTATCCACAAATGCTGAGGAGATAAGTGGTAAGTGTGGAAGAGCTAAAGCTTATTTCTAAACTTGAAATAGGCAGCTAGAGCTAAAACAGAACTCGCCTAGAGCCAGATAAATACAAGGTATTCCAGACGAAGAGATGGGGTGATTGAAACAATATAACCTCCTTACGCTGATTGCCTACTGAGTGAACAATAGCACGATTTTCTTGAAAAGCAAAATACTTGAAATATTTTTCTTGTATTTCTTAACGCACCTTCCAGAAGCCTTTGATAGCAACACATGTTTGTTATTTCAGGGAAAATGCCTATGATTAACAACCGAATATTGGTTAGATTTTTCTTGTACAGCCCTAATAAGTTTCTGAGCAACTAGCGCCCACAAGTCTTTCAGAGTAATAAATACAGCAATTATTAGTACCTGTGTCTTACCAGTATTTAGGCCGCTAATAAAGATAGCAGAGTTCTTTGCCAGTGTAGTTTTGCAGCCATTTCAATGAGAATTGACAAATTAATTGATTCTCAATGATTTATTCTAGAATCCACCTTTTTCGTTAATTTTTGAGAAAATATAAATTTCCTTGAAACTAAAAAAACCCTGAAATCCTTGCCTGACAAAACTTGAATGGCCTGGATTTCTACAGAGATAAAATATTGAAGACAAAAAAAGGCAATCGTTAATCCAAGCTGAAAATTGTGATTCATCAGCCAAGGTAAGGATAATCGGCAGATTTTTTCAGCAAAGACCGACAGACTCATACAATATTTCCAGTTATGTAAAATACATGAAATCTTCTGAAAAACTTATTTACCCATGGTCAATGCCAATCAAATTTCATGAATACGGGAAGTGCTGCATTTGGCGAGAGATTGTTAGCCACTAAATACCAAAATACTGTTTTACAACAAAATATCTGCGATTCGATAGTAATGCAAATAGATTTCTTGACCGATCGACTTATTACTAATTAATACCAACTCTCGAGGAATAACTAGACCAGTTCCCATACAAGATGTTGGTGCTGTTGATCCACCAAAAATCACCGGGCAGATGGTAATTTGCAGTTCGTCAATAAGGTCTTGCTCCCAAAGAGCTGTGGCAATTTCTGCGCCACCCAAAATGCAGAGCCGATCGATTCCCAAACCCGCTAATTCTAACCAAGCCTGCTGCCAATCAATCCCCTGAGCATCGCCAATCTGTAAAACTCGATCGAACCGCTCATCTTCATGAACTGCTGAGGTTAATAGCCAGCGAGGCACCGGCTGCCGAAAAAACTTTAAACCTGAATTCAGATTTCCGCTGCGTGAACAAACAATCTGAATAGGCTGCGGACTTTGACCTCGTTGGATTCTGGATTGGATCAACTCAGGATCTATTACCCGCATAGTAGTGCCATGAATTCGCACTGTGCCTGCCCCAATCAGCACTGCATCGGCCTGGGCTACTTGCTCTTCTAGATGGCGAAAATCTTGCGATGAACTGAATTTGGCAGCCGATCGATCACCATTTGCAATCTTGCCATCGGCAGTCATCGCTAATACTAAAGTGCTGATCATGAAATCATCTGACGAAGATGGTAAGCAAGACTCTCGCAAACAGAGTGGGGACGCATTTTAATCGTCCTGATGGTGAGATAGACTGAAAATTCCATAGGTGGCCAAAAAGAGCTGGTTGTTGCAAAATGATATGGTAGCCTAGCCGATCATAAATTATGTAGGAAGGTTGACAGACGTTTTATTAGGAACAGGAATTCTTTATGGGCAGCGTAGTGGGTATTGATCTAGGAACCACCAACTCCGTCGCAGCTTTTCGCTTTGGTGAACTGTTACTCGTAACCGCAGCAGACAATAAATTGCCCGATCGACACTTAACACCCTCGATCGTCGCTTGGCAAAATGGCACTCTTATCACCGGACAAGCCGCTCAAAATCAGCTTCGTGCCGAGCCTCACAACGTAATCACCACGATCAAAAGGTTAATGGGACGAGGAATTGGTGATACTGCTGTCCAAACCCAGATGAAACATAGCGCCTATAAAATCAGTGCAGCCGATCATGGCACCGAAAATAGTTTGGTGGTGCAGTTAGCAGATCAACAGTTTGCCCCAGAAGAAATTGCCGCCGAAATCTTGAAAAAAGTGATCACCAACGCCAATGAATTTCAGCGGCAGCAAGGACAAACTGCCACCATCACTGAGGCAGTGATCACAGTACCGGCCTACTTCAATGATCGCCAGCGTCACGCCACCCAAATGGCCGCCATTAAAGCTGGCATTAAACTCCGCGAATTGTTAGCAGAACCTACGGCTGCGGCGATTTCTTATGGGTTTCAGCCCGGTGAAGATAGCGAAGTCAAAACCATTTTGGTCTACGACTTTGGTGGTGGTACTTTTGATGCCTCGTTGATTACCGCTAGCGGCAGTTGGTTTGCAGAATTGGGTAAGGCCGGAGATTTGTGGTTAGGCGGCGAAAACATCGATCAGCAGTTGGCCGAATGGGCGCTAGAACAAATGGCCATCAAAGAAAACCTCCCCGATCTGCCCCAGATAATTGCCGGGATGAGTGAAGATTTGCAACTGCGCTTTGCAGTAGATTTAAAGGCTGCTGTCGAGCGGGCAAAGATTGCCCTCAGTACTACACCTGTTGTGCGAATTGTGCCTGCAACTCCCTTGTTTGATGCGATCGGGATGCCCATATACCTAGATATTGAGCTAACCGCCGAGAAATTCAATGAACTATTACTGCCCTACATCCACAAAACCATCAAAATTTGTCACGAAGCAGTGAGCTGTGCCAACTGCACGATCGAGATGGTCGATGCGGTGTTATTGGTTGGTGGCTCGGCTCAGATTCCTTTAGTACAGCAGCAGTTGCGCCAAGAATTTGGGGCAGAACGAGTGGTGATACATCCCCGCCCGATGTACGCGATCGCCGAAGGAGCCGCGATTGTGGCCGCAGGGTTGACCGAAAAAGTCTGCACTGTTTCTCGGGATTATTTTATCAAACTGTCTTCTGGACTAGAAAAAGTAATTTCTCGTGGAGATGCCCTGCCCTACAGCGGGATGCAGACTTTTCGCACCATTGCTGAAGATCAGCGGCTGATTAACTTTGCTTTCTTTAACCGCGATGAAAGTAATCAAGTCGATGAGCCAGTCGGAGAAATGTGGTTATCATTGGGCAAATTTTACCCGGTAGGTACTGAAGTAACTGTGGCGTTAGAATTAGATGAGCAAACTAGCAGCCTGCAATTCTCGGCCTTTTTAC
>JAYUSV010000419.1:0-12671 GCA_043755495.1 Synechococcales cyanobacterium | reverse complement strand
CAGGCTTTAAACCCGATCTGCTCATGGAAGAAATCGCACAATACGGCTCAATTTTAAAGCGTCGTTGGTTACCCGCAACCTTCGTATTCTTGCTGATTGCTGGGCTAGCTACCATCTATACGACTAGGCAAACCCCCATTTATCAGTCTAAAGGCCAGTTGCTATTCAAAAAGAACAACAAAACATCTAGTTTGCTAGATGGGCTGGGAGTTGGCGCGTTAGCAGATGTGGGTGGAAGCAATAGCCCCGTAAACAACCAATTAGAAATCATTCGATCTTTACCGATTATTGAAGGGGCGATTAGCAACCTCAATTTGCAAGATAAAAAGGGTGAACGACTCAAGGCTGATCAGTTTCTCACTCAAATGAAAGTTACCAACATTAAAAGCACTGATGTTCTAGATTTTTCTTATCAAGACACCGATGCAACTCGCGCTGCTAGAGTGTTGCAAATGGTGTTTGATCTCTATCAACAAAAAGATCTAGAAAACCAGCGCAAAGATTCCCAGGCTGCTCGGATATTTGTCGAAAAACAACTACCAGATTTGGAAACCAAGGTACGAGAATCGGAAAGCAGAATTAGAGATTTCCGTGAAAAGCACCAGGTTGTAGATCTGGCCTCTGAAGCTGCTCGATCCGTAGAAACCATCAACAACTTGAACCGAGAGATCACCACCGCATCGGCTCAACTAGCCGCCGAGAAGTCTCGCATCGCCAAAATGCAGACGCTCTTAGGTCGTGACGTTGCTTCTGTAGTACAAAACACCTTGGTGAGTGAAACTCCAGGGATGAAAGATGCGATCGCCGCTCTCCAAGAAGCTCGCAAAAAACTTGCTTTGGAACGTACTCGCTTTAGTGACATTAATCCATCAGTAGTTGATCTGCAACAAAAAGTGCAAGCTCTAGATGTCGATTTACGTGAACGCTACAACAAGGCTTTGTCCACCAGAAACCCCAATATTAAAACGGGAGAATACACCGACTTGCAAAAATCTGGTTTGCAAGAAGGGATGGTTGCTGACTTCACCAAAGCCGAAACCCAACGGGTAGCTTTAGAACAGCAAATTAATGCTTTGGTATATGTCTCTACGGCCTACCGCGATCGAGCGAACCGTTTGCCTCAGCTTGAGCAAGCCCAACGGGAATTGAACCGTCAATTGGAAGTGTCCTTGACCACATTTAAAACCCTGCGTGCCAAGTTAGAAGAATTTCGGATTGCCGAAAACCAAACCACTGGTAACATCACTCTGGTTACACCGCCTACGATCAACCCCGAAGCGATTTCGCCTAAAAATCCTCAGAACATTGCCATCGGTAGTTTCTTGGGTCTGTTCTTAGGCGCCGCCGCAGCGTTTGTGCTAGACAGCACCGATCGGCGGATCAAAACTGCTCAAGAAGCTCAACAGCTTTTCCCCGACTACTCGATTTTGGGACGTATTCCCGACTTCCAGCAAAAAGAAATGGTGGTTACCAGCAAATTGATGTTTGGTAAATCTACCAGGACTGCCGGTAGACTGATGGCCAGAAACACTGGTAGTGACCAAGAAAATGAAGCATTCCGCTCATTGCAAGCCAACCTGCGCTTCTTGAACGCCGATACGCCCATTAAAGCGATCGTGGTTTCTAGCTCCTTGCCTCGGGAAGGTAAATCTACTGTGGCTGCCAACTTGGCATTGGTGACAGCAGAACTAGGCCGCAAAGTATTGCTGGTAGATGGCGACATGCGCAAGCCTTCTCAGCACCGGATTTGGCGACAAAACCCCGATGTGGGCTTGAGTAATGTTTTGACTAATCAAAGCAGGCAAGAAGAAGCGATTATTGAGGTAGAACCCAACCTATATCTACTCACTGCCGGAACACCACCACCTAACCCGATCGCCTTGATCGATTCTTCTCAAATGGGGATTCTGATTGGTGAATGGACTAAGACCTATGACTTGGTGATCATCGATGCTCCACCGCTCACAGTGGCGGCTGATGCTACTTTGCTCTCTAAGAAAGCCAGCGGTATTGTGTTTGTGATGCGCCCCAATGTGGTGGACAAAGACGCTGCCATGCAGTCGCGGGAAATCTTGGAGCAGTCCGAGCAGAATGTCTTGGGGATGGTGCTTAATGGTATTCCGATGGAGTCGAAGAAGTACAACGATTACTACTATCAAGGAAGCAAGCCTGAAATAGAAGATAGCGATCTGAGTACTGGCATCAAGATTAAGCAGGATGCGTAAGAACTTCCAACTTAACCAATAAAAAGAAGGAGAGTAGAAAATATACTCTCCTTCTTTTCAGATAGATGCGGTACCCGAGACTCGAACTCGGAAGTCCTTGCGAACACTAGAACCTGAATCTAGCGCGTCTACCAATTCCGCCAGTACCGCAAATGAATTTCCTGCAATCAGGATTCCCATCATAGAGTCTAGCTTTGATCCTGTCAAGATCAGGAAACCTGGGGCTTAGTATCGGGAATAAGGCGCTGGATACCTTGCTGCACAAACTCTTGCATGACAGTTAAGCGTTGGTTAGCCTGAAAAACCTGTTGGAGCAAAGTACCAAATCGCTCTGAATTCCAGATCGGGTGAGATTGAGCTGCCACAATATCTTGGTCGGCAAAGTATTCCATCAAAGCTAGACCCACAACTCTGGTCAGGTAGGCAGCGCTCATTCCTTGTACCAGGCCACCTGCTATATAAGTCACAGCATTGGTTTTAAGGATACTCCCGATCGCCTGGGTAGCAACCTCTACCATGCCAAGTTTTAGTAACAATCCACCCATGGCGCTCGCTGCTGATTGACCCAGTTCGATCGAAAATGGCTGTTGATAAATAGCGCTCAGATCAATGATGGTCTGGGCATTTACGGCGGCGGTAGCCAATAAATCTAATGCCGGTAAGGGGTTGGCAAAAGCTGTAGCCCCAGCAATCCACTGGCGCTGCTCAATAATGGGCAAAGCCCGAGCACGACGCAGCCCATTTAACTGAGATTTGCCGGTATTTTTGATTCGATCGACTGTCCAGTAAGTATTAGTCAACACCAACTGAGCGCCAGATTCGGCTAATACCGTGCGCAGAGAGTTAGTTAAAGGAGTAATTTCGATGGCGGGCTGCTCGATCGACTCCTGTACATCGCCATTGGCCGAAATCATTCGCACTTTAATCAGAGCAGGCTTAGCCGCAATCGCTACCACCTGATTAGTCACAGCCGCCACTGTCCGTTGGATATTTTGGTACACCGTATCTCGATCGACTTGTGCGAGCTGGTCTTGTTTATTCAGTACCACTACGGCCTGCTGCTGGAGTTTACTCAGATAAGCAAACTCGGTCGCGGTCAAATCTCCATTGGTGACAAACACCACTAAGTCAGCTTGCTGCAAAGCTTTGCTGATCTGCGAATCGTCGCCATCAACTTCAAATAGCCCAGGAGTTTCGGTCAATTCTAAAGGATGAGCTGAAATAAAATCTGTCGCAGGCAGCGCCGCAATTACGCTGGTTTTACCAACTCTGCTTGCCCCAGTAACGGCCACTCGATAATGCTGTCGATCGGCTTGTTGCAAAGCCTGTGCCAATGATTGATGTAAAGATGTGGAGTTACCGCCTTCGATAGTTAGTTGATCGGCGATGAGTTTTACTTGGTCACTTAAGCGGGTAAGAGTTGATGCATCGATTTTGATCGGCTGGGCAACGGTGGTGCCCCGACCCTTACTCCAGAGCCAATAGCCACCACCGATCGCCATTGTTCCCAACATCAAAACATTGCCGTTACTGGCCACCGCATGACTCAGCAGATCCAGACCGAGAAACCCAGCAGTAATTGCCAGACCACCCACTAAGATTGGTTTTTGAATTTGTAGACTCATCGCCTTAAGAACTCCGCAGATTGCACTGACTTTACAAGTTACCGGTTTTTCAAATTACCGACATTCAGATTTTAGAATACTGTCGGGAGATCACAGTGATCGGATCTCCGCTGCTCAATATTTCTATACGCTGTTCGCTACTCGAACGGTGTACTAGGCTCTTCGATGAGCGACTCTTGCAGGGTAGACAACACATCAGCGGTAATGGTGGCAGCTTCCTCAGAATCTACATCTAAAGCCACTTGTAGCTCCTGTAAAAAAGCCTTACGCATGGGCGGCACCGTCAGGGGGATATTTTTGCCAATTTCCCCACCCATTGAAACCGCAGCGGCAATCGCAATCGCATAGGCCGTGGGCACCAGGTCATCGGAGATCACCTCCACATCGTCGGCAGCATTAAACAATGCACCTAAACCCTCTTTATCGGCAATTTCGGCCAGCTTATCGATCGAGGCCAGCAAATCTTCTTCGGAAGATTCATCGAACAGTTCAAAGGTAGACAAAATATCGAGCAGCCGATCTACGGGAATTTCGGCATCTGGTCGATCGGCCAACATGGTAATTAAGGCGATCGATGCGATCCCTTCGGTGGGAGTCAGTTTCACATCGGTAAATTCGTCAGAATTATTGAGGATGGCCTCGTACTTAGTCATTTTGCACTCCGGATATAATGATTAATCTGCGATCTGTTTGGATGATGCCGAGCAAACAGCATTGTACTTTATGTAGTTAACTGTAAGGTACAGCAAAACAGTTACAAGCTTCGGAAACGAACTTAACGAGTCAGACAAGATTAGAGTCTGTGTTCCATGCAAGTATGGCAGAATATTGTAGCCGCACCGCCTATTATCTATCCGCCCTCTGGGAAATTAGTAAACCTGAGCACATGACAATTAGAACCAACTTGGCATTCTTTGGTCGAATCTTACAACGACCCCAGCTTTCTAGCCGCTTAATGGCCACCGGATTGGCCGTGACACTGCTGTTTGTGGCAATCGCCTTTCTGGCTCCGGTATTAGTAGCTTTAGGATTGTTGGCAGATCCCCAAGATTCGATCACTTTTGCAATTCATGAACCGCCTTCTTTTAGCCATTGGTTTGGCACCAGCCGCGAGGGTTACGATGTTTTTTCCCGCACATTGGCTGCGACCCAAGCCGCTTTTCAGGTGGTAATTGCCGCCACCGCCATCAGTTTATTGGTAGGCGTGTCTTTGGGGATGGTTAGTGGCTACTTGGGTGGTAATGTCGATCGAGCATTGCTGTTTTTCATGGATACTATTTACACTCTGCCGGGACTGCTACTGTCGATCGTCCTGTCTTTTATTGTGGGGCGGGGAATTATCAATGCAGCGATCGCTATTAGTATTTCTTATATTCCTCAATACTTTCGGGTGGTGAGAAACCAAACCGCCAGCTTAAAAAACCAAATGTTTGTAGAAGCAGCTCAAGCTCTAGGTGCTTCTACCCCCAGGATATTAATCAAATACTTATTAGCCAACGCTATTCAGAGTGTGCCAGTACTATTTACCCTAAACGCCGCCGATGCGATTTTGGTCTTGGGCGGCTTAGGATTTTTAGGTTTGGGCTTGCCCGAAGAGATCCCCGAGTGGGGTCATGACTTGCGCGAAGCACTTCCGGCATTATCTACCGGAATTTGGTGGACAACTTTTTTTCCGGGTTTAGCGCTCACCGCAATGGTTACAGGACTTTCTTTATTAGGAGAAGGACTGAGTGAACTAATTAATCCAAAAGAAAGGGAAAGCTAGAAGAAGAAGTCACAGTTCTTAGTTAGATCCTCCTTGTTCTCAAGGGGGATTTTTATTTTGGCGGATAAATACACATGAAATAGCAAGTGAATTATTTTAAACCGCGTGAATCGAAACTGTATTGATACTGATAGACAAGATAGGAAAGTGCTGGTAAAATGCCGGTGGTGAAGAGTCTAATTGAAAGTCCCATGAACTTGACTGACGAGCATGAAGTAGTATCGCTCATCGTCCGCTACGGTTTTGACCTTGGCGGTCAGCAAGCCGCTGCATTGGTCAGGTTATGGGGAAGTAAGTACGATCGAACATGGCTATTGCCCGCTGCGATCGAATCATTACACCGAGGCAGATATAAGGTTGCTTCGATCGAACAAGTATTACAGTCTTGGCTGCGCCAAGGCAAAATGACCTCCCGCTTTACCACCGAATTTGCTGAAATGGTTTTGGGGCGGGGCCATCAGCCCGAGTCGGCAGATTCCCAAGAAGCACTAGATGAATCGTTGCTGGACGAGGAAATCTATCAATTTTCTGACCAAGATTTAGCCGAGGCTCATCAGTTCGCTGATGAGATTGGTCTTAGTGAACCGGCTCTAGATGAGGGTAATATTAACTGGGGAAATGCCCATAGCCAAATAGCTTTTGATCAAGTGCCATTTAAAAGCGGCGTCGCCTCAGACTTGACCGTTTCTCTGTACCCACCTAGCAAACTGCGCAAGCCTGGTGAAGAGGAAATCCCGACCTTGCCCCAACAGCCTCCAGAATTTGAACCGCCGCCAGAGGTTTCACAGTTTTACTATCGACTGCTGAGAATGGCTAACACCTCACCCATTATTAATGCGCAGATCAGTCTAGCGGCACTGACTGAGCCTCAATATCTTACTGGCGGTTGAGCGGTCACTAAGCGAAGCCGAAGTAACCGCTCAACCGCCGCCCATCCGAATTTCTGAACAAAAAGAAGCCAACTGAATACCATCGCTGGTTTCTTGCACAATGCTACGGAGTCTTAGGTTAGGGCTAGCAAACCAGATTCTTTCGGTGCTGGTAAACTGATCGTTGCTGACCGCAAAGGTTAAGGCTTCATCGCTGCCCAGTGCCACCTGACCTAAGGGATTTTTTTTGCCGTTTAGTACCCAAGCCAGCTCACCAGTAGCCGTCGGTGCTAACAAAGTGGTGGTAGCAGTCAAATTAGCATTTTTGGGCGAACTCCAGTCTGTCACTGGTTTACTAATGACTTGAATGCCACCCCACTCAGTGTGCGGGCAAAATTCTCGCACTGCTTCAGCCGTGAGCAGCTCAATGACAATCTCTGATTTGGTATGTTCGGATTTTTGGCTGGCCAGCTGGTGAGTGGTGCGCTGAGAAAACCATTTACCAACGCTAAGGGCAAAAAATTCTTGGATCGTCATCACGAAAATTTGTAGACTATCTATACTATAGCAAAACTTGGGTGTTCCAAACGCTAGTTAAGAACCCATGGGATCGGGCAGCCCCAAAACTTGGCGGGTTTTGCTGCCCACAATGCCGTCTACGTATAGCTTGCGATCGGCTTGAAGCTGCCGCACAGCTCGATCGGTATCGGGGCCAAAGACTTTGTTTACTTCTGTTTGAATGCCAATTTTGCGCAGAGCATTTTGCAGGGCTTCTACATCATTGCCTAGCTGTAGCGGCTCGGTAAGCTTTAAAATACGCGGAATAGCCATCCCCGAAAAGCCCTCGGCAGGAGAGTAACGTAGCCGACTGGCCGTCACTGGGCCAAAATCTCCATCGCTAGCCACCGGATCGTTGGGACGACGAGAATTCCAGATTTGCTGAAACGCCTGCACCGCAACTTGATGGATAGATTTCACGCCGGGATCGGTGCAGTCGTAGTGCACTGGGTCAAATGAGCCAATCCACTTCCAATTATTGGCTTCCAATACCGATCGCCAGCCGTCCACATCTTCGATATCGATCGCGCTGGCATTGTTGTGATTGCTCTTGCCCGGTGGTGCTGCAGCACTGATTCCACAGCGACTATTGCGATAATGAGTGCGCAGCAGCATTTGACCAGCAATGGTGCGATAGGCCGAATTGATCACCATTTTTTGATTGCGGGCAGCAATAGCCTTGGCTAAGCTTTGCTTTGCCGAAGCCTGCATCCAAGCATGAACAGAGCCACCCAAAGAGACATTTAGATCATCAATCCGCACCAATAAACCGGGGCTGATTTTATTCATTTGATAGATCAGTTGAATATCTAGGCCGCGCACTGCAAAAGTAGAGCAGTCTGTCACATCCTTAATCAGAGCCATATATTTCTTGGTAGATGCATTGGTAGATTCGTCATGCCAAATTATCACAGAAATGGGTAGCATTTTCTTAATTTAACCGGTTTGTTAGACTGCGATCAACCGACATCATTCGAGTAACTTGATTGTCACGTCACCACCTTCAACAGTCTGGATGTGCAAATCATAGCCATAAAGAAAACTAATTCCAACTAGTGGATCAGTTTCACCGCCTAGCCACCATTTGCCGCCTTGAGATCTTGATATAACCGCTTAAACTCCCGCTGTTGAATAGCATGATCAACGATCGGCTCTGGATAATTGCTCTTCGATCGCCACAGCGGCGCAATTTTGCCACTTATCAGATCAGCGGCGGGCACCGATTTCAACTCCGGCAACCACTTTCTAATATATTCGGCATCTCGATCAAACTTTTGCGCCTGGGTGTAAGGATTAAAAATTCTCAAAGGCTTCGGATCCATGCCACTGGAAGCACTCCATTGCCAACCGCCGTTATTGGCTGCTGGATCGCCATCTACCAATGTTTGCATAAAGTATTGCTCCCCCCACTGCCAATTAATAATTAAATCTTTGGTCAAAAAGCTGGCCACAATCATCCGACAGCGATTGTGCATCCAGCCAGTTTCGTTTAACTGACGCATGGCGGCATCGATAATCGGATAGCCAGTTTGGCCTACACACCAAGCCTCAAAGCGCGATCGATCATCAGACCAAGGAAACTGCTGCCACAGAGATCGATAAGGTCCATCAATTAAGCTAGGGAAATGATACATGGCCTGCCAATAAAATTCGCGCCAAGCCAGCTCTTGCTGCCAAGTAGTGACCCCAGCCTGGGCATCGGAACCATTGGCTTGCTCCATGGCCTGTATAGTCGATCGCCACACCGTCCGAATTCCGACGGTTCCCCAGGCTAAAGCTGGGCTGAGTGTAGAGGTACCATCTAAGGCCGGAAAATTTCGATCGGTTTCGTAACGCTCGATCGCTTTGCTGGCAAACAGCTCTAACCGCGCCATGGCCGCCCCAGTGCCCGGAGCTAACAAATGTGGTGCGTTCCAAACAAAACCTAGGTCTGCCAAAGTAGGCAGCGGCTGCTGTAACTGTGCCGGAATTGTTGCCGGCATTAAGTTTGCAACACCTTGTGGCTCTGATTTCGATCGACCTAACCAATTTCGCCAATAGGGCGTATAAACGCTGTAGGGCGTATTGCTCCCGCTATAGATGGTATCTGGGGCATGAAGTAGAGCATCCCAGCAGCGATGCAACGAGATTCCCAATGATTGAAGCTGATTGGCCAAATCTTGATCTACTTGGCGACGGCTGGGTTCGACCAGTTCATTACAATATACTGCTTGGCTATTCAGAGCCTGGGCTAGATAGGGAATTTGTTGCTGGGGAGCACCCTGTACCACAATGAGATCACTGCCCTGCGCTCGATAAGCCTGTTGTAGCAGATGCAAAGAATCTAAAACATAGCTCACGCTCGCTGGGGCGATTTTATTGGAATTGAACTCGATCGGATCAAAGCAAAAAACACCTACGATTGCTCGCATACCCGACGGGGCATCACCGCAAGCTGAGATCAAACCCAAATTATCTTCTATGCGCAAATCTCGTCGATGCCAAAAAAGAGCCTGTTCTTTCATACTCAAGTGCCATATTTTGCCCTTGAAGTATAACGCCATATTTAAAACTAAGTGTTTTTGATCGAAATCTGGGAATGCTGAAGAAGATAGCGATATCTCGAGCATCTATGACTCAATCTTCATCTCCCAAGCGCGCCCTCATCGTCCGTAATGACTTCTCTCCGTTCGGCAACAAGCTAGTTCAGTCTGGCTACGTCAATTCTGAGCAAATGAAGCAGGCACTAGTAGACAGTCGCAATGCCAACAAGTCTCTGATGGAGACATTGGAAGAAATGACTGGCAAATCACTGCCGGTGGAGTTGCGCGAGCAATATCGCAAGCAGCAACTTTTTGAGCTGAAAGTGCTCTATGGTTTACCCAGTCTTGACCTAGTTGCCAACAAAATCGATCAAGCATTAGTTCGCACCTTGATTGCTAACTATGTTTCGGTCGATAGTTGCCGTCAGCTCAAGATCTTACCCCTATCGCTAAACAATACCGAACTAGAAATCGCCATGGTTAACCCCAGCGATTTGGAAGTCTGTAACGATCTGGATAAAATATTACGCAAGCACAATATTTCCTGGAAAGCGCGGGTCATTCCTCTCGAAGACTACCAGCAGCTTCTGGATACCTACCTAGACGAAAAAGTCCAACTAGAAGAAGCGAATGCTTCCATGAAGCGTTTAGATGTGCAAGAAGTACTCGCTGATTTTGAAAATGGCGATCTGCACACTCTTGATGATGAAATTGACGATGAAATTGATATTGAAGGCGCTGAAGCCGCACCAGTTGTTAAGTTAGTCAACCAAATACTCGCTAAGGCCCTACTAGAAAAAGTTTCAGATATTCATATTGAACCCCAAGAAGAAGGCTTACGCATTCGCTTTCGCAAAGATGGCGTATTGCGGATGGCCTTCCCCATCTTGCCCAAGCATATTATTCCGGCTATTACATCCCGCTTTAAAATTATTGCCGATCTAGATATTGCCGAACGCCGCAAACCCCAAGATGGCAGAATCCGTCGTACTTACGAAGGCCGGAAAGTAGATTTTCGGATGAGTACCCTGCCCAGTCGCTACGGCGAAAAAGTCTGTATGCGGATCTTGGATAACTCTGCGACCCAGCTTGGCTTAGATAAGCTCATTAGCGATATGCCCACCCTGGAAACAGTCCGCAGCATGGGAGCTAAGCCTTTTGGTCTAATTCTGGTAACTGGGCCGACTGGTTCTGGTAAATCTACCACCTTGTATTCTTTGCTAGCCGAACGGAATGATCCGGGTGTGAATATCAGTACTGCCGAAGACCCGATCGAATACGCCTTACCTGGCATTAACCAAGTCCAAGTTATTCGGGACAAAGGCGTAGATTTCCCTTCTATTTTGCGCGCCTTTATGCGTCAGGATCCGGACATTATTCTAGTAGGTGAGACCCGCGATAAAGAAACAGCGAAGACTTCCATGGAAGCTGCCCTCACCGGTCACTTGGTAATGACCACCCTACACACCAACGACGCGGCTGGATCGATCGCCCGTCTAGATGAAATGGGTGTAGAGCCATTCATGGCATCAGCAGCTCTATTAGGTGTAGTTGCCCAACGTCTTGTTCGTCGAGTGTGTGCAGAATGTCGAACTGCCTATAACCCGTCTCGGGAAGAACTTGCTCGCTTTGGTTTAACTTCGTCTGGCTCTGGCATCATCACCTTTTACCGCGCTAACTCTCTGTTACCAGAAGAGATCGAGCCAGCCCGCAATAGCTCAACCCTTTGTCGTACATGCAATGGTATTGGCTACAAAGGCCGAGTTGGTGTTTATGAAGTGATGCAAGTTACTGACGAAATTGCTTCTTTAATTAACAAGCGTGCTCCCACAGCCATGATTAAAGAAACCGCAGTTCAGCAGGGCATGAAAACTTTACTGGCCTATAGCTTGCAATTGGTGCAAGAAGGGCATACTACTCTAGACGAGGTTGAACGGGTGACATTTACCGATTCTGGTTTGGAGTCGGAGCTGCGCGCCAAACGAAAAACTTCGCTGACCTGTAGCTGTTGTCAAGCAGACCTCAAGCCTGAATGGCTAGATTGCCCCTACTGCATGACCCCCCGCTTTGAAAACTAATTTGATTGACATCAGGACACATAAACTATCATGGCAGATTTATTGATTGAGGATTTGATGGAGCAGCTCGTAGAAATGGGCGGTTCTGACATGCACATTCAAGCGGGGGCACCAGTCTACTTTCGAGTAAGTGGTAAATTAGCGGCGATCGATGACGAAATTCTTTCTCCCCAAGATTGTCAGAAGCTAATTTTTAGTATGCTGAACAACACCCAGCGCAAAGAACTAGAGCAAAGCTGGGAGCTAGATTGCTCTTACGGTGTAAAAGGTTTAGCCCGCTTTCGGGTGAATGTCTATCGGGAGCGGGGCTGTTACGCCGCCTGTCTACGGGCATTGGCCTCTAAAATCCCCCAGTTTGAACAGCTCGGCTTACCAGAAATTGTCCGGGAAACCTCCAAAAAACCTCGGGGCTTGGTGCTAATTACTGGCCCCACTGGCTCCGGTAAAACCACTACCATGGCGGCGATGATTGACTTAATCAATCGCACCCGCGCCGAACATATTCTGACGATCGAAGATCCGATCGAGTATGTTTTTCCCAACCACCTCAGCCTTATTCACCAACGTCAAAAAGGCGAAGATACCAAGAGTTTTTCTAATGCGCTACGCGCCGCTTTGCGGGAAGATCCGGATGTAATTTTGGTCGGAGAAATGCGCGACTTAGAAACTATTAGCTTGGCCATTACTGCCGCTGAAACCGGTCACTTGGTTTTTGGCACCCTGCATACTAGCTCCGCTGCTCAAACCGTCGATCGGATGCTGGATGTATTTCCACCCGAGCAACAGCCCCAAATTCGTGCTCAGCTATCTAACTCACTAATTGCGGTATTTAGTCAATGCCTGGTACAGAAAAAAAATCCTAAGCCCGGTGAATATGGCCGTGTCTTAGCTCAGGAAATCATGATTGTGACTCCAGCGATCGCCAATCTCATCCGGGAAGGTAAAACTGCCCAAATGTATGGAGCCATCCAAACCGGGGGCAAACTGGGCATGAATACCCTAGAAACCACTCTGGCCAACTATGTACGG
>JAYUSV010000418.1:0-3984 GCA_043755495.1 Synechococcales cyanobacterium | reverse complement strand
AGTCTGATTGAGGCAGTACAAGCAAAAATTGAGCCGCTATTATTTTGATGTTTTCTATCGACTGCTGTTTTTAAATTTTGCATTGGCGAAATGCTGTAAAGGTATTAATTGAATATTGCTGCTTATCTCAATAGCCGCCTTTTAATCTGTCTCCGCAGTTTTATTATTCTATGTGGCATTCACATTTAATTGTTTTCATCAACCAGCAAAGTCCATTAAATCTTACTCACTAGCTTTTAGTTCTCGGAGCTGATCAAGCACCGATAATAATTCCTGGGTTTTCCCCTGTGCTCTATACAACCGTGCTGCATTACGAAAATCTCGGATGGCTCCAGTTTTATCATTCAGCTCATCATTTTTTAGACGAGCGCGACTGTCATAGGCATTTGCGTATTCTGGATCAAGGGAAATGGCTTTATTCAGATCAGCTAATGCTCCTTGTGGGTCATTAAGTCCTGCCTCCCCGTATTTTAGATTGCCGCGATTATAGTAGGCTTGGGGAATTTTTGGGTCAATAAAGATAGTTTGGTTATAATCAGCCAGCGCTCCCTGTATGTCATTTAGTTGCTCCCATTTTAGAATGGCACGACTGTGGTAGGCATAGGCGTATCTAGGGTTAAGAGATATGGCTTGGTTAAAATCATTTAAAGCCCCTTTTATGTCATTCAATTTCTTTGCTTTTAGATTGCCGCGATTATAGTAAGCTTTTGAGAATTTTGGGTCAATAATGATTGCTTGGTTATAATCACCTAATGCTCCCTGATAATCGCCCTGTTTATACTTGCCCAGTCCTCTTAAAAAATAGTCTGAAGCATTAAGAATTTGGCTGTTAGGTATTGCAGCGATCGGCTGATCTAACTGAACACCCATCGCTAAAGCTACCGTGCTAAAACGTTCCACCACAATTCCCAGATTTCTACCTGTCTTTTCACCTTCCCCGGACACACCATCATTACTGTCATCCCGATCGCCTTGCCCATGTATTGCCACCAGTTCTCCTGCTTCATTAAGCACTGGTCCGCCACTCATTCCCTTAAACGTAATATTGCTGTAAATAAGTGAATAACCACTAGAATTTCCTTTATTAGCAATCCCAATGACTTCGCCCTTAGTAGAGTTAAATGTGCCAGCTTCTATGGTCTTAGTTGCTTTTGGAAAACCAGCTACATAAACTGGAAAACCGATTTCTAAAGATCTGCTAGTGCCAATTTTTGCGAGGGGGTAATTATTATCACTGCGAAATTTTAATACAGCCAGATCAAGATTAGTGCCAGATAAACGAACCGAGCCAGCGACTGCTTGATGTATTCGTCCATCAGAGGTCGTCAGCAAAAACCCATCGCCACTGTTTATTACATGTCCAGCAGTGAGAACTGTGTATACATTTCTTTGTCGCTGCAACAAAATACCTGAACCCACCTTATCTACACCAACTTGCTTAATTTCAACTGTAATACTTTTAGCAATCCGTCCCACTTCCACTGCTGATTTTGCTATGACTACTGTTTGCACTAGGACAAAATTTGCGCCAATTAGGACAGGAGCTAAAAATAGAGAAGAGCGAAACATAATAATTTATTAGTAGAAATTAATTTTACTTTAGCAGATGGTAATATCAGGCTTAACTTTTCCTCAATGCTGCCATTGGCAAACGCTACGCCGACCAGCTCGTAAGAGTGCGGCTCAAGGGCGGTAAGTCACTAATGCTGCTCCTGCATCTAGAAATCCAGGCCAGGTAGGAAGCCATCTTTGAAGAAAGAATGCTGGTGTACGCCCTGCGAATCTTCGATTTTTTCCATGTATGGCCTTGCAGTCTCGCCATTCTCTGCGACTCCAACGACACCTGGCGACCCAAAGAAAAAGTTTTCACCAACCAAGGCTCTCGGATCATCTTTGAGTTCACTGCCGTTAAGTTACTAGATTACAAAGAGCAGTGGGCAGCGCTAGAAGCCAGCATGAACCCCTTTGCTACGGTGGTCATGGCTCACCTCAAGGCTCAAGAAACCAAAAGCAAAGCGGCAGAGCGCCGAGTTTGGAAGTATGAACTGATGCGGGCGCTTTACGACAAGCAGTATAATGAGAGTCAGATCGTGAACCTTTTTAAATTTATTGACTGGTTCATTGTTCTACCAGAAAAACTGGAAAGTAGCTTTTGGAATGACCTAAAAACTCTAGAAGAGGAAAGGAAGATGACTTTTGTTACCAGTGTGGAAAGAATTGGCTACAAGCGTGGCCAGAAGGAGACTCTAGAAAAGTCTAAGAAGCAGACTGAAGAAATGGTGCTGAAGTTACTGGAAGATCAAGTCTCACTAGATATTATTGCTAGGGCGACTGGTCTATCGATCGAACAAATTCAGAAAATCCAGCCTAAACAGCAGCGCTGATGTCAGAGCCACATCTCATAACAGATTCCCTAGGCTCAGAAACCACCACAGGTGAGCCTAAGAATTTAGATGACACTGCTAACCCTCAGCTCGTCCAAAAAGAGCACGGCTCTACCCAAAAACTGATCCTCTTGTGGTTGCTGATCTGTTTCTCAGCCTCTTTGGTGGCCAGTTACATCATGGTATTTACAGCGGCGACCATACCAGAGATCGATCAAAACATCATTAAAGATAGTCTGCCCTTACTACTAATTCCCCAATTCACTTTGCTTGGGGTAGCCTTGGGCTTTCACTTTGGTCAAGCAAAATGACTTTAAATTAACGTCATTGGCTCTGTAAATTGATTCTTTTCCAGAAACTCTCCGCGAACGGACTTATTTAAAAACTCATACCCCAAGCCATTAATTAATTTCGCATTGGCGAAAAGCCAAATTGCCAAATTTTCGCCAATGCAATCAGGCGAAAATCTACGGCCACTTTTTCCAATCCCACAGCTCCATCTGTCGATATCGGCTATGGTTTCCCCACAAACCCAACTGCACGATCGCAGGTATCCTTCGCACTGCCGGTAATGGTAAACATCGTTCTACTTCTAGCCCCAGTTCTGTTTGTCCCAGCAAAATCGATCCATGCTGTTGCCGGTGCATGTGTAAATGGCAAACCGTGCAAAGTGCCACCAAGTTTTCAGAGCAATTATTGCTAGGGTCGCAATCCCAGTGATGCACCTGAATCAACAAAGCCCGTTCCTTCACTGAAAACAGCTTTCGACCAGGGCGTAAACCAGCCACACCACAGCGATGACAATACCAACCCTCACGCTCTTTAATCGCCAGCGCAATTTCCTTCCAGTCGGCAGGATATCGAGATTTAGTGGTTTGATTTTGCATAGCCAACCCCTTACTAGCTATAGGCTTTAAATTTTATATTGGCGAAAATCTAAATTGTCGAAATTTCGCCAATTCAAATCTAATTAATCCCACAAAACAGTAATCGATTCATCCACCACTTGACCGAAAAGCTGAATCACCATCAAAGTGTCCACCTCCCTCAGATTAGAAATCGAATTTTGTCGGATTCAAACACAATGTACGCAAATGCTTTTGCCCCTATCCAAGCTGCTGCCTATTTTCGGATTGGCGAAATTGCAGAAATTTGGAAATCCGCCTTTTCGCCTTTTTGCAGTTTCACCCAGGCAGCAAGCAGAAAATCCACCAATTCGGATTTATCAATGTCTATCCCGCTGCGCTTAAGCTGCAATAGCTGATCCTCAATATCTAAATCAGTTTCTCGCTGGATGTAATAAGTACGACCAGTCCATGAATCATCCGATCGCTTCCCGGTTGCTGGTCGCCCTCTTTTTTTGGGTACAGAAGCCGATGGCTCTTCGGGCTGAATGGGTTGGTTATTCACAACTCGTTCGCGTAGCGTCTCCGTTAGGAGAATTGCCTTTGGTGTGATCGGATCTATTGTCTCCGGCACAACAGCCGATAACACTTCCACTTCTGGAACCACTAAATCAATAGCTTCCTCAGCTAGCTTCTCTTGTTTGTGGTGATCGATCGCCTTTTTGAACGGGTTATCTTTTTTGGTCATGACAAAA
>JAYUSV010000417.1:0-3990 GCA_043755495.1 Synechococcales cyanobacterium | reverse complement strand
GCTAATTGACACATTTTATTGCCGCTAAAAAAAAGGCTAGTGGAACTGTTGCTATAATTGAGACTGATTCCGTCGTGGTGTGAAGTCGTGCAGTCATTTTCTCCTTCTCAAGATTTTTACGTTAACAAACCAGATCGTTTTGAAGAGATTCTCACAGCAGCAAATGAGTTATTTTTATTTCAGGGCTACGATGCTACTTCGATCGATGATATCCGTAAAGCCTGTGGATTCCGGTCTAAGGCTAGTATTTATTCCTACTTTAAAAGCAAAGAAGATGTGGTGGAAGCATTGGTGCAGAAAACTGCCCGTGAGCTAAAAGATACTATTTATCAACAAACCCAGTTGCTAACAATAACTGACCCCTTAGAAGAGTTTAGTATTGTAGGACGTGCCTATATTGGCTGGGCAATGGATCATCCACAGCAATATTGTTTCCGGTTTTTGAGATCCCAGCAAAAACGGCTGCTAACCGGCTTTTACGACTGTAAAGAAGATGCTTTGGCACCACTCTACTCACAAATGATCGGTTTGGTCGTTAGTTTGCGTAGGGCTTATCCGGTTAGAAATTTGCCCAATGAGGCTCTTCTTACCATTATGTTAGGAGTGGTAGGTAGAGCAGTTATTGATCGAGATGAATTTGGCGATATTGAAGTGTCCGACAAAATCGATCACGTTCTTAGTATGTCGATCGCTATCCTGATGGAAAGCCCGCCAATTTCTGGCAAATAGCTGCCACTTACCACCGCTTAGAGATATTTTGGAGCTTGGTCAATGCATTTTGATAGCTGGCCAAGTCTTGGCGCTCCAAATAGAGATTTGCAGCAGTTTGATAATCAGCACGAGCACCAGCAAGGTCTTCAGACCTAAGACGAATTTGGGCGCGCTCTAGATAAGCTGCTGGGTATCGAGCATCGATCGACAGTACCCGTGCCAAAGTAGTCGCAGCCAAATCATGCTCGCCTCTGGCTGCATAGGCTTGCGCCAAACTTATCAGAAGCTGTAAATCTTGAGGATTAATGGTGAGAGCCTGCACAAAGTCATCGATCGCCCCTTGCCAATCACCCATCTGTTGGCGCATTTTGCCCCGATATAGATAAGCACCGCAGCCCGGATCTAAACGAATCGCCGTATTATAATCGGCTAAAGCTCCCGCTAAATTATCACGCAGTTTATAAATCATTCCTCGACAGCAGTAGGCACGAGCATCTTGGGGATAGGAACGCACCGCACCGTCGGCATCTTGATTGGCTCCCCACAAATCGCCAGCTTCAGCCTTAGCAATAATTGCGGCATAGCTGGAATCAGAATTTACCACTGCTCCTGGTGGTGGCGGCACCAATTCTTCGGCTTTCTGTAAACACAGCCGACAGTTGGTGGTATCTTGCTGCTTTAGATATAGACTGGCTGCTAACTTATAGGCTTGAATGGCATCAGCTCGCTGGCCTAGTTTTTGACAAATTACTCCCTTGAGCTGATAACTCGGGGCATGGTCACGACCAAACAAAATTGCTTTTTCAATATCGGCCAAAGCACCACTGAAGTTTTTCAACATCAGCCGTACTAATGCCCTGGCATAGTACGGATCTCGTTGGCGGGGATCTAAATCGATCGACTTAGTGTAGTCGGCCACGGCTGCCATCAAGTCATTGAGGTCAAAGTAAACCAAGCCCCGTCGGTAATGCACCTCTGCCCAGTTGGGGTTAGAGATCAAGGCCATTTCAAAGTCTGCTAAAGCTCCTGGATAGTCTTGAGCTTGAGCTTTTGCTAATCCCTGTTGATAATACTCACTCATAGGCGCTGACTGGCTCTGGATTGATTATTTTAGCTGGCAATGGTGCCTGCACTGCCAAGACCGAGCAAGGAGCATGATGCAGCACATAGTTGCTGGTACTACCTAAAAATAACTCACTAATGCCCGATTTGCGATTGCGACCCATCAAGATTAAGCTGGCACCCCATGTTTTGGCAACTTTACAGATGCTCACACCTGGATCACCGATGGGCTGCTCAAATTCTACGCTAATCCCCCGCTCTGCCACCATCCGGGCATGTCCTTGAATCTGTGCCATGCCGTGCTCTTCATAAGCCTGCCATTCCACCGCGTACTGGCGCATGGCTTGCTCATTCAAAATAGGGAAAAAGCTTTCAATGCCAATACCGCCGGGCTGCATTCCTAAGCGTTCAGTTTCTAGGGGCGAAAGCACATGCACCAACATTAGTTTTGCTTCCAGTCGCTCGGCCATCAGCATCGCTTCATCCAAAATTTTTGTGGCCAATACAGTGTCGTCTAAAGCTACCAAGATTTTGTCAAACATAACTGGCTCCTTGCTCCTTGCTAAGAATTTGCTGAAGGGGAAAGATTTATGAATCTCTCTTACAATTTATTGTCGGGCAATCTCTTCAGCTCGATCGAGCAACTTCACGAAAATACACTGTTTCACAAAGTATAGGTATATATGACAATTGCGTTAGTTATAGGAGCGAGTCGCGGCATTGGTTTAGAGTTTGTAAAGCAGTTGCTGGCAGATCAGCAGGTTACCAAGCTGTATGCTACATATCGCCAAGCTACTAGTCCCCTACTGCAAATCCAGGATCCTAGGCTGCAATGCTTGCAAGTAGATGTGACCATCGAAGACCAAATTGCTGTCGCTGCCAAGATGATGGCAGAATCTGGTCACTTACACTTGGTTGTAAACTGCGTGGGGATTTTACATACAGAGCAACTGCAACCAGAAAAAAGTTTGCGCCAGATTGATAGCGATCGACTGCTGCAATATTTCCAGACCAATAGTATTAGTGCGGTGCTGTGGGCAAAGCACCTACAGCCTTTATTTAAACATCCCGAAAAATCGATTTTTGCCAGTATTTCGGCCAAGGTGGGCAGTATTAGTGACAATCAACTGGGTGGCTGGTATGGTTACCGGGCTTCTAAGGCAGCGCTAAATATGTTGATGCGCAATGTGTCGATCGAATATCGGCGCACTTGCCCGAACTCGATCGTGGTTTTACTCCATCCCGGCACCACCGATACCGATCTCTCTCGGCCTTTTCAGGCCAATGTGCCCGAGGGGAAATTATTTGGGGTCGATCGCACTGTATCCCAACTGCTCACTGTAATTAATCAACTCACTAGCTCGGATAGCGGCACCTTTTTTAATTGGGATGGTACAAAGCTTCCCTGGTAATTAACGGCGAGAAATTGCGGTGGATATGTTGCCGCGAACGTCTTTTAAAAGTTGTCGATAGTCATTGTATCCAAGGCGGGAAGCAAGGATAATGGCGATCGCGTTGGCTCGTTCTGGTTTATCGGTTTCGATCGCCTCCGCCAATTTTTCTACCAGAACCAGGGTGCTTTGATTGTTGAGGGAATCGCGTTGGGTTTCGGCAAGGATGCGAGCGTTTTGGGCTTGGGTGTTTTCGGGGGAGTTGATTTGCCAGACTATTCCGGCGACGGCTTCGATGCTGGGATCAGCGTTGCCGGTGCGGGTGGCTCTGCCGATCGCAAAGACGTAAACACCAGCACAGGAGGGATAACTTATACTGCCATAGCTGCCTAGGCCGTTGTTTTGGATGACTCCGGCTTGTTGATTAATAGAGGAATTAGTGTTGGCGGGCAGAATTTCGGTGGTGCCTGGAGGGGTAAGGGTTGTGGGGGCGGTGCCGGAATCTATTACTTGGGCGTGAGTGGCAGGGGCGATCAAGATAGGAGAAAGGGAAGCCACAAAAGCTAATAGGATGGTAGAAACTTGCGAGTTCATAATTTTTATGGTTTTCTCTCGGGGACAGAATCGCTTTGCAGCTATTTGGATAGCGGTAGCTGAGAGGTAAATTATGCAAATTGCCTGAATATGTTGAATTTTTCTGTGAAGAGCCGTCACTTGGTTATTCTTGAGCTACGATCGAGTAATCCAATCATTGATGATTTGCTATGACAGTTGCCCTATCTTCTTTTGGAAAAAATCAAGGCTCTTTACCAACGCCTGTTTTGGT
>JAYUSV010000416.1:0-4007 GCA_043755495.1 Synechococcales cyanobacterium | reverse complement strand
CCCTTTCAACTAGTTATGGAGAGATCAATGGCAATAATGCCTTTAGAGTTCCCATCTCGGTCTTGCTGAAAGAATTCCAAAAAAGTTTTACCATCCATGCTGACAATAGAACCAGCCGGAAACAGCTCTCCATCATACTTAGCTTTCTGAGCAGCACGATGGTTTTTGAAATCCAGCAAAACTGGGTCTAGATCCTTTAGCTTCACAAAATCTACGCTATCATCTTCCCAACAAACATCAAAGTCACCGGGAAATTCTTTGCTGGTCGCAAAACTGCCCCCGATATAGATTCTCTGACAGCCTGCTTGCTGCAAAGGCTTACATGCTCTTTTTAATCCGGCAAGTAGTTCTCGACGACGATCATTGAAAGCCAGTAGTTCTTCGACTTGCTGCCAAGTGGCCAAATGGATTCCAGATGGCAGGGTGCCATTCATTGAAAATCGAATCATATAATATTCTCTGGTTAAAATAGATCATGAGTCGGGCTAGTGATAACACGTAGTAGGTAAAAAACAATGCAACGATTGTGTTGCATCTTCAATCATCATCATACAATTCTTTTGTTTTGTCAACAGGTTCATGATTATAGCAAGAAGAGACTGAATTCCTCTGTGGGATGAGACATAATCGAATAATTCCAATAAGTCTGAATCGATCGAGTAAAATAAAAAAACTCCAAGACAAACACTGAAACAATGTCCACAGCAATCAAGCAGATAGAAGCAGCAATCCTCAAACTCTCACCACAAGAGTTAACTCAGCTTACAGAGTGGGTTTTAGAATTAGATGAGCAGCATTGGGACAAACAAATAGAAAGTGATGCTGCCGCTGGCAAACTGGATTTTCTTGCCCGAGAAGCATTTTTGGAATTGGACAACGGTGAAAGCCGGATGATTTGATGCACAATACCACCAAGCGATTCTGGAAATGTTACGACGCTTTGCCAGAAGAAATTCAACGAGTAGCTGACCAAAATTATGAGCTACTGAAAACAGACCCATCGCATCCATCACTACACTTCAAAAAGGTTGGAGATTACTGGTCTGTGAGAGCAGGAAAGAGATATAGAGCTTTAGGAGTAGAAACTCCCAAAGGAATCTCTTGGGTGTGGATAGGCTCTCATGCAGAGTATGACAAACTTCTCCGCTGAGGCTTTAATTTAGTGATGAGAGAAAATATCGCCGTATTGCAAAATATCTAGCGATACCATAGTAGGTAATGCTGCAAAGCATTGCTGTGCCAGCTCCCAACGATCTTCGCGCTGAAGCATCACAGTCAGCTTGTCTTTTACACTGATCAAATAGCGCACATCATTAGCGGCATAGCTGAGCTGCGCCTCCGACAAATTTGCTGCATTCCCCCAGTCCGAAGACTGAGAAGACTTATCTAACTCCACACCTTCGAGCTGAAAGACTAAATCCTTCAGACCATGTTTGGGAGAATAGGTACGAACGAGCTTACTGGCAATTTTGGTGCAAAAAACTGGGTTGGTTTCAATATCTAACCGATGGCGAAGTTGTGCCACATCAAAACGAGCAAAGTGAAACACTTTAGTGATCTGGGGTGCAGTCATCAGCTTAGCTAATAGGGGAGCCTCAGTCTGATCTTTGGCGATTCGGATAATAGTAACGAGTCCGGGGGCGCAAAGCTGTACCAGGCAAAGCCGATCGCGTTGATAATTTAAGCCCATCGTTTCGGTATCTACGGCTACCGACGACGCTTGCAGGTATTGATCGAGCAACACGACATCTAAATCTCGATCGCAAACTTGAAAATCTTCGGTCATTACTGGCTATCCAAAGGGGTATCTACAATAAGATATCATCCCAGCGCGGAATATTTATGGCCGATCAGCTAGATTAAGAGGGCTTAGCCGAACCAATGGAAATTCGGGTGCTCGGAAGATTTTTCGGCATGTTGGATAATGATGTATCCCAAATAACTCAAACCCATCAAAATCAAACAGGAGTAGAGATAAGCGCTAAAGACAACGCGGACAGTAGTAGCAACAGACAGTTCTTGAAACAGCATACGGGTTAACCTGGGGCCGTTGATTGAATAGAATGAAGTTCGAATTACTCGATCTTGTTCCTTGTTACAGGAGTTCGACTGTGATTTCAGACAGCAAAGGTTAAAAGATTATAAAACTTTTTCCTCACTGCTAAATTGTACCCTTTATCACCAAAAATTACTTTACATTTTGTAATATTTCATAGATTTATTATTCTTTTCTCAAAATCAAAAGATTAGCCTAATTTCATAGCAAGCATAACATTATTTTACTGTATTAATAATGACAATCGCCATAACCACCAACTCACAAGAGCTACAAGCAATCGGCATCGAGAAACTACGATGCAGCCTTAGACAAAGCCAACAAGCTCTCTGTAACTGGGAAGCCGGTGCCCTAGCGGTTTCGGCTGTTCCAGGCGCTGGCAAATCCCATAGCATGGCAGTGGCTGCGGCTATCACCATAGCAAGACAGAAGCTGCATCAAAAACGAAAGTTAATTATTGTGACTCTCACTCGGTCTGCGGCAGCTAATATTAAAAAGAAAATTGATGAGCGGCTGCAGGACCTGGGTTTACCACCGACTGGTTACAGCGTTAGTACCATCCACAGCCTAGCCTGGAGCATCGCCAACAGCTATCCAGAAATATCTTTGGTGGACACAAATGATCGAACAGTCATTACCCCCCAACCCAACCATAAGCTGGTGAGAACAGTGGTCGATCGGTGGCTGCCGAAAAATCCCGATCGATATAAAGCTCTGCTGGCTGGCATGGGCTTTGATGGTGAAGAAACCGAAAGAATGCGGCGCCAGTCGGCGATTAAGAGTGATTTATTGCCCAATCTGGCTTTAGTGGCAGTTAGTGAAGCCAAAAGTTCGGGCATATCCACAGCAGAGCTATGGAAAATTGCCACTCAGAGTAATGATGAATACGATATCTTAAATATCTGCGCTGGTCTGTATGAAGAATATCAAAGCCTGTTGACCGAAATGCGCTATCTAGACCATGACGAAATGATATTGGGGGCATTGCGTGTACTCCAGAATCCGGCGGCTTGTAAGCGCTGGCAAAGCCAGGTATATGGAGTATTTGAAGACGAAGCCCAGGATTCTAGTCCACTCCAGTTTCAGCTATTGCAACTATTAGCCGGTGGTGCAGAAAATCCCAATCTTATTAGAGTCGGCGATCCGAACCAATCAATTAACTCTAGCTACACCTCGGCAGACCCCACTGACTTTCGAGATTTTTGCGATCGATGTGCCAATAACCACAAACTTGCCAGTATGAACCAGGCAGGCCGCAGCGCCCCCGCAATCATCGCAGCGGCCAACCATCTATTGCACTGGAGCAATCGTACCTTCCATCCCGATGCTACTAAAGAAGAACTGGGTAAAGTTTTTTGGACGCAAGATATTCAGGAGGTGGATTTTGATGACCCACAGCCCAACCCGATCGCTATCGATCGAGGTATCGAAATTCATCGACCTCAAACTATTTTTCAATCGATCGAACAAATCAGCGAAAAAATCATTGGTTTACACGAGCAAACTCCGGATTTGAGTATGGCGATTTTGGTACGGGATAATCGTCAGGCTAAATTTGTGCGAGAAAAATTGGGTGAGCTATTAAAGGGTCGATCAGAAATTAGAATCAGTACGGCCAGCAGCGGAGATCGGGCATCACAGATTCCCCAGGATATGTTGCAGTTAATGCAATTTATGGCTCGCCCTCATTCTCCTGACAACCTCAAGAAAGCTTTGGATGTATTGTTAGAACGGAAATTAATCGCGGCTCAAGATACTAATTTCTTAGCGATCTTACCCGAGCGCTTTTTATATCCGCACCAAAATGATCCACCGATTCCCCAAAATGCAGTACTAGCCCAGACCTACTGCCGCGAATTAATTGGGGCACGAACTAACTTACCCCACTTTCAGTTGATTAATTATTTAGCGGACAAGTTGGAATACCAGGCGATGGAATTAGCTACTGCTG
>JAYUSV010000415.1:0-4009 GCA_043755495.1 Synechococcales cyanobacterium | reverse complement strand
TCAATGTCACCGCACCTTTTGAAGCCGAAACCAAACTTCGGCAGCAGTTAGCAGCAGCCGCGCCACAACCTCAAACAGAAAGCCGATCGGCAGAGATTAGCGAGTACGTCGCCAAGCTGGGCAAGCTTTACGGCCATTGCCTGACCACTGCCCAAGGTTCTGAACCGGTTGCACTGGCCATCTTCCAGCAGTCGATCGAACACTTTGCTCTGTAGATTCTTCCCATGGTGCCACCACCTAACTCTTCTGCTGAGGTTCGGATGTCACCGTAATTCATTATGGTGACATCCGAACTGAGAGTAGTCAAAGACGGTACACGTTCCCATTTCCAAAATTAGTACGTTTACGGTCAGGGCGATCTAGTCCTGACTCTGCGATGTTTGCAGCAGCAGCCCAAAATGAACATTCTCCACGTAGGTATAGATCGAGAGCGAACATTAAACATCTAATCGTATGGGAATTTATTATCTCAGCATCGTCAATTTCACTTAATTCCACCTCCACCAAATCGGTGTGCTTGCCAGCTTGAATCATTTTTTCGCCTATGGCGCACCGTAATTTGTAAAGGGCTTCCGCCTTGTTTTCTGGTAACTTATCATCGCTTTTTCTATATTGATAGCCCCTGATTTTTTCTGGGAGTAAAAACTTTTGCAGGTATTCACCCAGAAACTTGTTGTCGATGACAGAAATTGCATCTGGTTTGTACTGAGTCTTCACCATCGTTTCTATTTCTTTAACAATCTCAGGTCTACTATTAACGTCTCTGATAACATCATCTATCGTTATTTTTATAAGGCTAAATTCATCATCATAGTTGATGGCCATAATGCAGCTACCCCGATGGTCAGCAGATATTACTATATTTCTTTTGCAAGACATATTCTCACCTATTTAATTAATTGTTTTTTGAACAGGAATGGGGAGTGCTCGATCGCAAACATCAAGGCCATAACTGTATCGTCATGCTTGCCCTGCATAGCTTCCATTCGTTTACCCTTACGCTTAAAGCTTAACATCTCCTCAACAATGGGGCTAGATTTTGGTAGTAATAGTTTGCCCTTTTCGAGCAACATATTGATTTTTCCAGCACCTAATAACTTAGTTTCTTGGGTGGTGGTTATGCCTTTTAGGGTGGCACGGGGAACAGCCTGTTTGAGTTGTTCGAGATATATCGCCCCGATCGAATTCGTTTCTACCCCAATGGCTAGTGGTTCGTATTTTTCGATGAGTTCCGCCAAGTGAAAGATGTCAGATTCTGTACTCTGCTTACGTTTACGGTATATATCGACCATCGAATATTCCTGTTTTTCCCTATCCCACTTAAGGACAATTCCCACCGTATAATCGTCACCTTGGGCTGCTGCATCAATGCCCATGAAGTAGCTGCAAGTGTCTACCGATGCTTTTTCTAGAGTTTCTAATATGGTTGCCGATCGAACCAATATCGGGCTGAACACCCCTTCTTCACTATCAGTGAACGAGAGATCGTATTCCTGCCTAACATCTGCTTCTGGTAGCCCTGTAGACTCTACGACCCGCTCTAGATAGTCATCTTGTGCTCCATAGATTGGGTGAGACTTCCAATGAATTAATATCTTGTTCCAGCCTTTCTCATCACGCCAAATCTGTACGGGGTCAGTTTTTGAGGTGCGAATATCCTCACAGAGTTGTAATAGATCGTTTGTCCCATTGTTGTTGTTCAGCTTGTCGAAATACCAACCCGATTGACCATTGGGGGTAGATAGGACAACGATTCTGGCTCTATCTCCTAACATGCTGGTGGTTGGGATTGCCGACTTGAATATCTCTTCAATGTCTTCGATGAACGACGCTTCATCAAACAGAATATCGCTCACAGACTCTAACCCCCGGCTACCGAAGGCCGTAGAGTTTCTAAACAGTATTCGACCACCACTAGATAGCTCTAAGTCTGTTAAAGAGTCTGCTACTGGTGTGACAGACTCAGCCAAGCTCTCCACCATCCGCCGTAATCGTTTGGCAATGTTACTGGTATCAGACTGGGTTCTAGAGAAAACAACGGCTAGATATCCCGGTTTGGTGCAAGCCTTCCATAAGAAATAATTGGTAATGGATTCGGTTAGCCCAAGTTGTCTACCTTTGGCGATGATGGTCGTTTTGGATTGTTCGATCGATGCAACCACCTGGCGTTGGAAAAGGTAGGGATCGAACTTCACCACCCCGTCCCCTGACCGGATATCGCAGAGACGGGCAAAGTCTGGCCAAGTTTTGGGCAAGGGCTTAGACCTAGTGATCTTCTTACCCATTAATTTCAGCCTGTTTGTTGGGGTCAGGTAATCGAGCATCACTGTTCCACCTCATAGGTTATAGCTTCGATCGGTTCGTCCCGGTTGATGGCATCGATCGGATCGACCACCTTAAACCCAGCTCGGGTAACACGTTCGATTGACTGGTTTAGGTCTTGGGCTTTGATGAAGGTGTCACCGCCCTTTAGATAGGTTTTCCGGGCTGAAAGATCGGCCATCAACTTCAAGAGTGGAGCCGCGCCCTTGTCTCCATCGGGGAAGTTACTCAGCCTTCTGGAAATATCGATCGATAGGTTCTCGATTTTGTCCAGTTCTTCGGCGATGGCTTCTAGCCCATGGGATAGAGCCGATGCTATCAGTTCTTCTTGGATGGCTCCAACGTCTAGGCGAATTTGCTCATCACTGATGCTGTAATCCCTGATTGTGCTTATGTGCTGGGCGATGTATGAATATGGTTTGCCCGAACTCAAGAGTTCGATCGCCAGCTTTCTATCGTTGGCAATTTGAAACTTATTCCGCTTCGGTGCGTGTTTATGCCGCTGCTGTACCAATGTCATTCCCAAACCTCATTAGAGTTGTTTCTGATTAATCTCCATGTCCCTTCTTCTGTGGCTGATTCTGGGACATGAAATAGCCTGTCGTCTGGAGTTCTTGCCCAGTAGCCTTCACTGCTGAATCTCTCCACGGTGGCTGATTCAATTTCGGGCACTGTTGGAGGTCGATCATCTACCTCGTTCACGAACCACGCTTTGGGGTACTTGGCCTTTTGCTGGCCATTTCGCCATAGTCGATCGCCTATTTCGATGCCAGTGGTTTCGGTTGCTGGGCTGAGTACCTGCAATATTGCCGATCGAGCGACCCGAAGCAAGTCATCCCCAGACTTCACCACCACTTTAAGAGGCTTGCCAGATTTGCCCGCAACGATCGAACCTTCCAGAATTTTCAACATCTAGATTTCCTCCACATCTGTGATGTTCAAATTAGTGCCTAATTTCTGGAAATGGATTTATTCAGGTGTAACCGGTGTAACGAGTGTAACCGATTGCTGTGAAAGGCTTTCAGCGGTTACACTCAAAGAAACATCATTCCTAGAAATTGAGCACCATTTCTTGAAAATATAGAAGCGCTGAAGTTTGCCCTTTATTTTTTTTGGTTGAGTTGGTTTGTCGTCCGATCCGGTGGTTAGCCAACCTCTGTTAACCAATTCCTTGGCGATTTCTGTCGGATTTACGCCCTCGCATAGTTCCTTCCTGAAAACCTCGGGGAAAATCCACAGCTCTTCAGTCCCACCGTAAGTTGTGCCATCTCTTCCCGCGCTGGTGACTTCCCTTGACCTGTACCCAAGTTGATTCCGTGGCTTTAGGCCGTCGTTTTCTGGAAGAGTGAAGAATCTCTCTCCATTTTCTTGAGTGGTCAACAGATAGCCGATTCGGTCACAAGCATTCTTGACCTCAATCGAACCATCTCCACCACGCGCCGTTAGCCAATCTTGAAACAGCGTACTTACTGCCCAGTCGATATCTTCAACAGGGAAGGGGAGTAGTTCGTAAGAGTAGCCCTAACGCCACTTGCACCAATGCGAATCTGTTGGCTACCCGACGAATAGCAAAATTCTGGATACTGCCAGTCAACTTGTCAGCAATCAATAGAACCGCTTGTAAAAACTTGATCAATCTTACTCAATCAAGAAAAAGTCTGCGGTATACCTTTTAAGCAGTAATCAA
>JAYUSV010000414.1:0-4013 GCA_043755495.1 Synechococcales cyanobacterium | reverse complement strand
CTTCTCGCTGGGGTGTAAGCCGCCACCCTTTATCGTGCAGTTCGGCTTTAAGTGACTCGGCGGTGTACGTAGACATATCCAGCTACTGTGTGCTTAAGGTGAAATCGCTGCGGAAAAATATCGCCAATTCTCAAGTATTTGGCTCAGGTATTTGACAATAGAGGCTAGCTAGTTAGCCAGTCTCTATATTAGCTCATGAGACCCTAAAGTTAACCGCCGGGAGTGCGGCAGTTTCTGACAGTTGGGGTTCTGCCAAAAGCTCCTTGTACAAATCGCTAAGCTGTTGAGCTACGCCCGACCAACTGAAGTAAGTAAGGACACTTTGAGCAGATTTTTTGCGAGCTTTTTGTGCCCAGAGCCGATCGACCAAAGTACGTTCGATCGCCCGAGCAAAACCATCTACATCTTGAGCCGGTACTAAGAGGCCAGTTTCTTCGGCTATCACTGTAAAATTCAATCCCCCCACCGCCGACGCGACTACCGGAGTGCCACAGGCCATGGCCTCGATCGCCACCAACCCAAACGGCTCATAGTGGCTGGGCACCACGCAAACATCGGCAGCCGAGTAGTATAAAGGTAATCGATCGTGACCCACCATCCCCACAAAGTCGGTTTGCTCGGTAAGACCTAGCTCAGCAACCAACGCTTCAATCCGCAGTCGCTCTTGACCATCAGACTGGTTGGGTTCACTGCCACCCACAAGTACCAATCGCAATCGATCTAAATCGAGGGACGCATCATCGCATTGGGCATAAATTTGGCCGACTGCGCGCACTAAAGTCTCAATGCCCTTGCGTTGATCGAAGCGACCCACATACAAAATCACTTTATCTTGGGGGTCAATATTCAGAGTCTGGCGGCTTACAGGCTTAGACATAATCTGAAAATTATCTACATCAGTCCCACAGGGAATTACTTGAGTATTTCCCGCTTTAGAAACCAACTGGCGCAGGTCGTCTTGCTCTTGGGGACTAGTGGCCACTACGCAGTCGTAGGTTTCTAAGATATCTTTTTCTACTGCTAAGCGCTGACTGGCCACTGCTGGAATCTCGGGTACTGACAGATATTTCACTGCTCCCAAAGAATGATAGGTATGTACAAGTTTGACGGGGTAATGCTTACGAAGCTGCATTCCCACCCAACCAGACATCCAATAATGAGTATGAATGGCTTTATAGGTCATAGAATGCTTAGTTTGAAAACGCAACAATGCTTCCACAAACTCTGGCATGTAAGGCATCATTTCATCCCGCGCAACATAAGCTTGTGGCCCAGCAACTAAGCGAATAGTGCGACAGCAAGGACTATGCTGGACAATTTCTGGATCGGAGGAATTAGCTTTGCGCGTGAACATATCTACCTGATAGCCCAACGACGCCAGGGCTTCACCAACTTGGCGAACATAAACGTTTTGTCCCCCAGCAGCTTCTTTGCCTACTTCTGCGGCAGGATCTCCATGCTCCGAGATTAAAGCGATCGCTGGACGGGATCGATCGATCGAACTCAAAGCCAGGGAGTTATTTCTATTAAACTCCGATAAATGTGGTGGGTTTTTTAGCGGCATACTCACACCTCGATTTTATTACTTTAAGCAGAAAGCAGCCTTAGACACTTTTCAGTATTTTGGGGCTGCCATGCTGCTAAAACTCAGACCCGATTTTTGGTTAAACCAAAGAAAGAGTGCGGGCTATTTGGCTATGACCATTCATCGACCACTTTTCGTCTAGAACTGCTTGATAAGCAGCCTCATAACCATTAGTCATGGCCTGTACCCCAAACTTGAGAGCAACATAATCTCTACAAGACTGCCGATCGATACTGGCTACTTTGGCTACAGCATTCACACATTCATCAACATTTTGGCAAACGAAACCACTAACTCCATCAGCAATTACTTCGCCAACTGAACCCATTTCGATGCCAATTACGGGTGTGCCAGCAGCCATTGATTCGATCATGACTAAACCAAAAGGCTCTCGCCAAGTAATAGGGAATAATGTGGCATAAGCCCGACCCATTAGATTGTTTTTCTGATTGTGATTGGCTTCACCCAAGAATTGAATAAACTCACCGTCCACATGAGGAGCAACCTGTTCGTTGTAAAACTGCTCGTCTACTGGATCAATTTTGCCTGCCATCTTGAGCGGAATACCTACTCGTTTGGCAATCTCGATCGCATGATGGGGGCCTTTTTCAGGAGACATCCGACCCAAAAAAGCCAGATACTGTGGCTCGTCTGGTTGGGGGAAGAACTTATGATCGCCAACTCGAATGCTGTTGTACACAGTAGAAACGCAGTTCAAGTCTAACTGTGGTTCCCGCTGAGAGTTAGAAATACTAATGTAAGGCTGATCCTTGGCATAAGAGTACATCTTGGCGTTGTCACGAGTGAAAATGCCGTGGAGAGTATGTACTGTGGGCACTTTGCATAGCTTGGCGTAAGGCAGTGCCGAACAACCCATGTGAGAGTGGATAATATCAAATTCTTCTGCTCGTTCGTAAACGCTGACTAAATTCAGCATTTCATAAATTCCGTATTCCTTGATATCTGGGTCAAGGCGCAAAGCTTGGGGATGGATCGCTGACAGCTTGGCATCAGTGATCGAGTCGCCAGATGCAAACAGCGTTACCTCGTGACCGCGTGCTACCAACTCATCTGTCAGCAAGCCAACTACGAGTTCAATTCCGCCATAGGCTGGAGGTGGCACGCGCTCCCACAAGGGGGCAATTTGGGCGATTCTCATGAATTTTCTCCTGAGTTTTAATCGAAATTATTTAAGATTATGATGGGCTTAGTTTCACAGTGTTTTGCAATATAAATCTTTAGCTGTTTACTCTTGGAGTACACAGGTGAAGAGCAATAGTCACTGTGAAAGGATAGGTTTTAATCACAACTTCGCTTCTACTAGCTTTACTCCCAAACTTTCTTTAGACTAAAATAAATTGCCTTCAGAAATCTCTTTTTGCTAGAATGTATTCCTTGCCAGGAAAAGAACCCAGCAGATGTTGGCAACTAGTTAAAAGTTAAATTAAAACGGTATTTTAAACAAATTGAGCTTAAAGGCTTATTTTTGTTTGCATAAGTATCTTAACAATAAATTTATATTGCAGTTAATCGTAGATTATCCCCCCAAATGCAGTGGCCTATCGGCATAGAGGCTGTTAACAGCCACATTTTCTCTTAATATAACTTAACAAATCTTTAGATTCAGTATTATTGGTAACATCCTGAATGGTCATCGGCCAGTAGCTGGTTTCAGGCTACGTTGATTGATTTCTTGCCATTGGATATAGCAGCTTGAGGTAGCGACAACTGGTAAACAAGTGTAAGCAACGATCGGCTGTACTTCGCTAAACTTAAGGTTGAAAATTCGCACATTGTAACCATATCGACGAGCTACTAAGCCATATCTATTGATTAATTGATAGCGTTGTAGATACTCTAAGTTATTCCAGAATTGGGAATTGACCACCAAATCAATGCGTTTTTTCTGGGGGTAAGCCAACCAATTTAGAACAAGTTTGTTGGGAAGCTGATCTTGAGTCCACCAGAGGCTAGGCATACTTTTACGAAATACCGGAAATCGTTCGATCGAATCAGCAGAAATCACACCAGACCTTTGCTGCAGATTAGAATTCTTCAGCATTTCTACATCTAATGGTTCGGTATCGTAAGTAACGGAATTATTAGTGGGATCAGGAAAAACCAAAGGAAGTTGGGGGGAAGCAGTAGCGGCATGGCTTGGTAGTAATGCCCAACAGCCCAACAGCATCAGATAATTTTTCAAATGCTCCATAATTTTTTGCTGCATGGTGATTTACTCCTTGCTGGCTTTCAGCCCGGTGTGGTTTACAAGTATTCTAAGCACTATTTCTATTGCACAAGCAGATCGCCGACAAAGATGGGCTAGGATGACTAGTAACCGTCTTTTGTCTCTATTCGCAGTTAAAGCATTGCCATCATGATATTTCCGGAATTCGATCAGTTTGCTGCTCTTGCTGCCCCAGGTGTG
>JAYUSV010000413.1:0-12805 GCA_043755495.1 Synechococcales cyanobacterium | reverse complement strand
ATCTATTTACCAGGCTGTCCGCCTCGCCCCGAAGCAGTGATGGATGCCATTATCAAGCTGCGCAAAAAGATTGCCAACGAATCGATCCAAGAGCGCGGCCAGCTAGAACAGACTCATCGTTATCGCAGTATCGGCCACAAAATGCGCCCAGTACCGGCAATTCTGACCGGCAAATATTTACAGACTGGTGCTCATAACACTCCACCTGCTGAGTTAGCTGCCGCTATGGGAATGCCAATTCCCCCCGCATTGCTCACGGTACCCTTACCCAAGCAGGAGGTAAAACGTGGCTGAAGAAAATGCTCCCACATCTGCAACTCCCGCAGTGCCAGCAGCATTAGTTGCTGGTAAGTCTTCTCAATGGTTGACTAGCAATGGTTTTGTTGACCATACTTCTTTAGAAACCGACAATCTAGGAGTAGAAGTAATTCGGGTTGAACCCCAATTTTTGCTGCCGGTTTGCACAGCTTTGTATGCCTACGGCTTTAACTACATGCAGTGCCAAGGTGGCTACGATTCTGGTCCCGGTGGCGAGTTGGTTAGCTTCTACCATATTGTAAAGCTAACTGATGGTGCAATTAAACCCGAAGAGATTCGGATTAAGGTATTTTTACCTCGCGAACAACCAGTAGTGCCTTCGGTTTATTGGATTTGGCGGGCTGCCGATTGGCAAGAGCGCGAAACATATGATATGTATGGCATTGTGTTTAGTGGACATCCTAACCTCAAGCGGATTTTGATGCCCGAAGATTGGGTGGGTTGGCCGTTGCGCAAAGACTATATTTCTCCTGATTTCTATGAGTTACAAGAAGCTTACTAAAAAGGTAGCAGCGAATTACGGCGGCTGATGAGTTGAAGTAAAACAAACCCCAGTTTACTTGGGGTTTGTTTTTTCCTAAGACCAACTCGATAATTTCAAAAAACGTCTCTGACAGCGAAAATTTGTACAGCGAAAAGGAGAAATCCGAAAAAAGTGTAAGAAATTTTCAATCCATCGATGCCGATAGCTGCGCCGGATTTTTTTGCTGCCGCATTTGGGGCAACGCTTGTCGATGCTAATTTTGGTTAACTTAAACCAATTTTTTTTGTTAAATACTCCAAAAGTCATGATAAATTACTAGTCCTTAATGATGATTTGGCACAATCTAAAAAATGCTGATTTAGCATCCAGTAATATTAATGGGAACATATTCATACAGTTATAATTCTACTATTTCGTCCTGTAAAAATCAAAATCACATGCTGAATATGCACAGAATCAATTACATAGCGGCAGTAATAGGCACTGCATTTTTATTAGGGCAACCCATGGCCTTTGCCCAGCCTTCGCTCGAAAGCACCATTGATAGTTCCATTCGCAACAACTCTATTCCCGGCGCTAACAAAGAATCTAACGCTGTTATTGTGGGTCTAAAAAAATGGATGGGGCCTTACCAAGCGTTGAAAAAATCTGATGGTGGCTACAGTGCAAGTTTCCAGAAGGGTTCGCTACCAATCAAAGTCAGCCTCAAAGGTGTGAATGTCGGCTGTCCGCAAACTTCAGTACCTCTGAGCGCCGCACCGGCCAATGTCCAAAAAGTATTCGCTAAGTGCCCTAACCTCAAACCTTAGTAATAATGCGCTCCAGTCCTAAATTTAGAATTGCTGCAATAGGAATCTTTATCCACGCTAAAATGTAAGGAAGTCTCTTAACAAAAGTTTGTAAAATGCCAGCTATCCTTGAAACCCTTACGGCTATTGACCAAATCGATCGACAAACCTGGAAATGGCGCGGCTACGACATTGTTTATACCGTTAAAGGTGCTGGGCAACCAGTGCTACTGATTCATGGCTTTGGGGCTTCGATCGGCCACTGGCGCAAGAATATCAATGAAATTGCCGCTGGTGGCTATCGGGTCTATGCCCTAGATCTATTGGGATTTGGAGCTTCGACTAAAGCGCCGATCAAGTATGGCATGGAGTTATGGGCAGAGATGATTGCCGATTTTGCAGATGCTCATATTAAAGAACCAGCCTTTTTGATTGGCAACTCGATTGGTGGTTTAATTACCCTCACCACCTTAGCTAACCGCCCCGATCTCTGTGCTGGTGCTGTGTTAATCAATTGCGCTGGCGGATTGACTCATCGACCTACCGAGCTGAGCAGGTTTGTGCGGCAGATTATGACCCTTTTTATGAACATCGTGCGCTCTCCGGCTTTTGGACTATTGATTTTCAACCGCATTCGTAGCAAACGGAATATTCGCAAGAGTCTGAGTCAGGTCTATTTCCGCAAAGAAGCCATTACTGATGAATTGGTAGAGTTACTATATCAGCCTTCTTGCGATCCGGGGGCGCAGAAAGTTTTTGCCGCAGTAATTAGCGCGGCTCCGGGAAATGAGCCAAGAGATTTATTGAAGTCGATCGAATGCCCATTGTTAGTGATTTGGGGTGACAAAGATCCTTGGACTCCGGTAAAAGGCATCGAAACTTTCCGCAAGCTAAAAGACCAAGGCAAATCCGTAGAACTGTTTACTATTCCTGGTGGTGGCCATTGTCCTCACGATGAATACCCAGAAGTGGTGAATCCGGCTATTCTAAATTGGTTAGCGAAGTTTTAGAAACCATGACTATTCCATCGATTGCCGATCTGCGTAAAGATTACACTCAAGCTGGCTTAGAGCAGGGAGATCCCAGTCCTTTTAAACAGTTTGAGCTGTGGTTTAATCAGGCACTAGCCGCAGATTTGCTAGAACCCAATGCCATGACCCTGGCCACTGTGACATCTGAGGGCAAGCCAGATGCCCGGATTGTTTTGTTGAAAGGCTGTGATACACGAGGGTTTGTGTTTTATACCAATTACCGCAGCCAGAAAGGTCAAGAACTAACTGCGAATCCTCATGCCGCTTTGGTGTTTTTATGGGGAGATTTAGAGCGCCAAGTGCGTGTGGTTGGTCGAGTCGAAAAAGCCACCGATTTGGAAGCAGATACTTATTTTCACAGTCGGCCTTTGGGTAGTCGCTTAGGAGCTTGGGCTTCGACTCAGAGTGAGGTTATTGCTAGTCGAGAAGTTCTAGAGACCCGGATGGCGACTTTGGAGGCAGAATATCAGGGTCGGGAAATTCCTCGTCCAGATCATTGGGGTGGTTTTCGGGTGGTGCCTACGGAGATGGAATTTTGGCAGGGTCGGCCTAGTCGGTTGCACGATCGGCTGCGCTACCAGCTTCAAGATAATGGGAATTGGGTGATCGATCGGCTGGCACCATAAATCAATCCAAGTGTTGAGAATAATCACCAATATTGATCGTTGTATCTATCTTGGGAATTATTGATTAGAAGGAGTTCATCACAATTACTGTGGAATGAAAAATCCGGAAGATTAACAATTACCTCAACTTATGGATGTTTTGATATGAAAAGGCGTTCGATGATTTCTTCGTCTTTGTTGTTTGCACTGAGTATGTCAGTTACAGCCGGATGCAAAAAAGATCCAACCACTGAGCCACAGGCAGTAGCCAAGCTAGCAGGCAGTGTCAAATTAGGTTTTAGCGCTTGGCCGGGTTGGTTTCCTTGGCAGGTAGCCCAGGATAAAAATATCTTCCAAAACAATAATATCAAGGTCGATCTGCAATGGTTTGAAAATTATGCTGACTCGATCAAAGCCTTAACTACTGGCAAAATAGACGCTAATTGTCAGACCTTAGCTGATACCATTAGCGCGATCGATGGTGGTGCCGATTTAGTAGTGGTGCTGACCAATGACAACTCCACTGGCAACGACAAAATTATTGTCTCTAGCCAAATCAAATCAATTTTAGATCTCAAAGGCAAAAAAGTCGCCGCCGAAGAAGGCACCGTAGATCATTTTATGTTGGTACAAGCTTTACAAAAAGCTAAAATGTCCATCAAAGATATCCAATTTATTCCGATGGAAACCAGCAAGGCTGCTGATGCTTTTGCTGCTGGTAAGCTAGATGCTGTCTCGGTCTTTGCACCTTTTACTACCAAAGCACTAAAGCGCCCTGGTAGTGTTGAATTGTTTAGCTCCAAAAACTTCCCTGGCTCAATTTCTGATCACTTGGTCTTTAATCGCAAATTTGTAGATGCCCATCCAGCCCATGTGCAAGCAATGGTCAATACCTGGTTTGCCACCTTAAGCTTTATGGCTGCTGGCGAAAATTTCAAGGAGGCCGATCAGATCATGGCTAAACGAGCTGGAGTACCGCTGGCCGAATATCAAGACTACAAAGATGGCACAAAAATCTTTACTGCTGTTGAAAACGTTGAAGCTTTCAAAAATGGTAATGATATTACTTTCCTATCCACATCTGCCTTGGAAACTAAGAAGTTTCTGTTGGAGAACAAGTTGATTAAAACCGATGTGAATATTAGCAAGTTGTTAGACGATCGATTCATCACTGCCTACGCAAACAAAAAATAGGCTCTAGTCAGCAGTATGATACCAAGAAGTCTCTAGGATCATTGCTGACTATGCCAGTGCTGCTCACCACCCAACTCGATCATCACAGCCCACTTGGGGCGACTGATAGCTCCGCAACCTGCCAGACAAGTGCCCGAATGCATTCGGGCAAAACTGTCGCAGGTTGCACCGTAGGTGATCGACTTTCGCTCACTGCCGAAGAACGCAGTAAATCCCGCCATCCCTTTATTACCGATGGTGGGCAAGAAGTTTATTTACAACTCAAGCGCGGGACTAACCTCCGCCAAGGCGATCGACTGCAATCCGCCGATGAATCTTTGATAGTCGAGATTCTGGCTAAGCCAGAGCGGGTCATGGTGGTCAGTGCCCAGCATGACCTGGATTTGCTGCAAGCAGCCTATCACTTGGGAAATCGCCATGTGCCGTTAGAAATTACTGATGATCATCTATACCTGCTGCCTGATTCGGTATTGCGAGATATGTTGCTTCAGCGTGGTTTGACTGTTAAGGATGCCGATCGACCTTTTCAGCCCCAAGCCGGAGCTTATGAATCCGCTCACCATCATCACTAGACGATGGATTCTACAGCTCTACTAACGCTCCTACAACTTACCAGCCCCGCTCTACCGGTAGGAGCCTACAGCTATTCTGAGGGGTTGGAAACTTTGGTAGATCAAGGTTTGATCAAGTCTGCCGCTGATCTGCAAACTTGGCTGACAGAATCTTTGGCTACTGGCTCGATCAGCATCGAAGCCGCAATTTTAATTCGTGCCCATCGGGCTTGGACAACAGGAAATCAACAGCAGGTAGTTTACTGGAATCACTGGCTCTCAGCTACTCGTGAGACAGCAGAGCTACAGCAGCAAAATTGGCAAATGGGTCGATCTCTGCTGAAACTCTTGCGAGATCTTTATCCTCAAAGTGACTGGTCAGGCTGGGATATGACGGAGAACTGGAATATGGCGATCGTTTTTGCCCTAGCTGCCGGATTGGCCGAGATTGATGAATACACTGCCGTCCTTGGATATCTACACAGTTGGGCGAGTAACTTAGTCAGCGCTGGAGTTAAACTAATTCCGTTGGGGCAGACTGCTGGCCAAAAATTAATGCTGCAACTGGCGAAATCTATTACAATCAGCGCCGATCGATCTTTAATCTTGCCCGATGATCAGCTTTTTAGTTGTAGTTGGGGCTTGGCAATTGCTAGCATGACTCATGAAATTCAATACAGTCGCTTATTTCGCAGTTAGATTATGACTTCTCCTTTTAGAATTGGTGTGGCTGGTCCGGTTGGCTCTGGTAAAACGGCTTTAGTAGAGGCACTTTGCAAAAATTTACGCGATCGATATCAGTTAGCCGTAGTCACCAACGATATTTATACCCAAGAAGATGCTCAGTTTTTGGTGCGCGCCCAGGCATTATCTCAAGATCGTATTAGAGGAGTTGAAACTGGCGGTTGCCCCCATACGGCGATCAGAGAAGATGCTTCGATGAACATTGCGGCGATCGAAGAGCTAGAACAGCAATTTCCAGATTTAGACCTGATTTTTGTCGAAAGCGGTGGCGATAATTTGGCTGCCACCTTTAGCCCTGAGCTAGTCGATGCCACAATTTATGTGATTGATGTAGCGGGTGGCGATAAAATTCCCCGCAAGGGTGGCCCTGGCATTACCAAGTCAGATTTACTGGTAATTAATAAAATCGATTTGGCTGAATATGTAGGCGCAGACCTGGCTGTAATGGATTGTGATACCAAAAAAATGCGGGCTGGCAAGCCCTATGTTTTTACCAACTTGAAGCTGGGTGAGGGATTAGTAGAAGTCCTGGCCTTTATAAGTCGTCAGTCATTGCTACCACAATAATATATTTTGATCAAATCTTAATAAATAATGTGTCCTGGTATACATTATTCACTGGTTCATTTGAGTAGAATCGCGGACATCAATAAGACATCTGTGCCGCTTCACTATTGAGTTTCACCGCTTAAATGTTGATCGTGGCTGTTGCCTTGTGCAAACAAAAATATATGGAGTGAGTTCAGATTATGGCTCGTAAGTTTCGTCGGCGTGAAATATTAATTCTTGGTTCTACAGCAGCGGGTAGTGTATTACTCAAAGCTTGTACTCCCAATGCCCCTAACGCTACCGCTCCCAATGCTTCGGGTAGTCCAGCGCCCTCGGCCTCTGGTGCATCACCGGTGGCAGCTACCGGGGACGGTATCAAGGTTGGTTTGTTGCACTCGCTGAGTGGCACCATGGCTATTTCTGAAAAGAGCGTGGTAGATGCCGAACAACTAGCGATCGAAGAAATCAACAAAGCTGGTGGTGTGCTTGGTAAACAGATTATCCCGATCGTCGAAGATGGGAAATCGGACTGGCCGACTTTTAACGAAAAAGCCAAAAAATTAATTGATCAAGATAAAGTGGCCACTGTGTTTGGCTGCTGGACATCTTCTAGTCGCAAAGCCGTGCTAGAAACCTTTGAAACCAAAAAGCACATGCTGTGGTATCCCGTACAGTATGAAGGTCAGGAGTGCTCTCAAAACGTTTTCTACACTGGCGCTGCCCCCAACCAACAAATTGAGCCTTCGGTAGAATGGTTACTCAAAACCTATCCTGGTAAACCCTTCTTTTTGGTAGGTTCGGACTATGTTTTCCCCAAAACAGCTAACTCCATTATCAAGGCACAGTTAGCAGCCAAAGGCGGCAAGGTAGTAGGCGAAGAATATATTCCATTGGGCAACAACGAAGTAAGTTCGGTAATTGCCAAAATCAAAAAAGCCTTACCCCAAGGCGGAATTATTTATAATTCCCTCAATGGTGACACCAACGTAGCTTTCTTTAAACAGCTTCAAGGCGCGGGCATGGGACCAGATAAATATCCTTCGATGTCGGTAAGTATTGCCGAAGAAGAAGTGCAGGCGATCGGCACTCAATATCTCAAAGGCCACTTTGCGGCCTGGAACTACTTCCAAACCGTTGATACTCCGGCCAGCAAAAAGTTTGCGGCTGCCTTCAAGGCCAAGTTTGGCGAAAAGAGAGTAGTTAACGACCCGATGGAAGCAGCTTACACCATGGTTTATCTGTGGAAACAATCCGTAGAAAAAGCCAAGACCTATGAAGACTTGGAAAAAGTGCGGGCAGCGGCGATCGGCCAATCTTTCGAGGCTCCCAACGGTAAAGTAGTGATGAATGCCAATCACCACATTTCTAAAATAGTCCGCATTGGCAAAGTACGCGAAGACGGTCTATTTGAGATCGTTAACTCTACGCCTACTGCAGTAGAGCCAGTGCCTTGGAACCAGTATGTGGCCGAAACCAAGGGCTTTGCCTGTGACTGGAGCGATCCAGCAAAGGGCGGCAAATATAAGAAAGTCTAATTGAAATAGAGGAAGGGTGTTGTCGCACTCTTCCTTGGTCTTTATCAATAGTTAATTTCCACTAAGGAGAAAAAGATCTTGTTATCAGGTCTAATTACCAGCTTATTTGGCGGCATTAGCGTCGGCTCAGTTTTATTAATCGCAGCTTTGGGACTAGCAATCGTTTTTGGCTTGATGGGCGTAATCAACATGGCTCACGGAGAGTTAATGATGATGGGAGCCTACACTACTTTTTTAGTGCAAAATGCCTGTAAAGGAACCTTCTTTGCAGATCTATACATTTTCCCAGCAATCATTGCAGCCTTTTTAGTCGCAGGTTTACTGGGATTTTTGTTGGAGCGCACAGTAGTAAGACATCTCTATGGTCGGCCATTAGAAACACTGTTGGCTACCTGGGGAGTGAGCCTCATTTTGCAGCAGTTTGTGCGCAGTGTAAGCTGGCAATTTATGATTGGTATCGGCATTTTTGGTAGTCTTTACTATGGTGGAAATCTGTTGCTCTCTCAGGGGAAACCTACTAAATTTGATTGGAAAAAACTGCTGTTAACGACAATCGCCGGGATTGCATCACTGGTAACCTGTAATGTTTTGGGTGATATTTTTAAGCTAGCAATCACTCAACCTTGGTTTGGTGCCCAAAACGTCGATGTCACCGCTCCCTCTTGGCTGCTGGGCGGACTGCCGATAGCTACGCTTGCACCAGGGGTGATCGGCGATGATCAATTACCCTTTACCAGAATATTTATTATTGTGCTCACCGCTTGCTGTGTAGCCGGGGTCTATTGGTTCCTAAACAAATCCATGTGGGGACTACGCATTCGGGCAGTTACCCAAAATCGAGAAATGAGCGCTTGTCTGGGGATTCCCACCGATCGAGTAGATGCTCTAACTTTTGCCTTGGGTTCTGGTTTAGCCGGGATTGCGGGGGTGGCAGTTAGTCTATTGGGTTCCGTGGGACCAAACACCGGCACCAACTACATTATTGATACTTTTATGGTGGTTGTAGTCGGAGGTGTGGGTAAATTGGTCGGATCAATCGTCGCGGCTTTGGTACTGGGTACTACCAGCTACCTGATTGGCTCTGATAGTTTCGCTCCTCTGTTGAGCTGGGCACCACCCCTAGCTAGTTTCTTCACCTTTTTCTCGAATTCCAGCATGGCAAAGGTGATGGTATTTTCGGCGATTTTCGTTTTTCTCCAAGCACGTCCGGCAGGACTGTTTCCGCAGAAAGGTCGTACCGTTGAAAATTAGCACTTAGGAGCAGAGAATGTTAACTAGAATATTGCGCCAGCCCGTCTGGCGAGAAGTAATTATTATCGGAGGGCTAGTGCTGCTCTTGGCCACCGCTGTTCCTCAGTTGCTATATGCGATCGGTCAAGGGTTTCGAGTGGGATTACTAGGGCGCTTTATGGCCTTGGGCATCGCCGCTTTAGGCATCGATTTAATCTGGGGTTACACAGGAATGCTGAGCTTGGGGCATGGGATTTTCTTTGCTCTCGGTGGCTACGCTTTTGCAATGTTTTTGCTGTTGCAGCTACCAGCAGGGAAACTACCAGAGTTTTTTAGTTTAAACGGAGTCACTGAACTACCGTGGTTCTGGCAGCCTTTTGCTTCCTTGCCTTTTACGTTGCTGGCTGTGATTTTGATTCCGGCGCTGGTGGCGGCGATCGTCGGTTACTTTGTGTTTCGCAATCGCATTCGGGGGGTGTATTTCTCAATTTTGACCCAGGCGGCGCTGATTGTCTTCTATAACCTATTTAATAGTCAGCAAAAATGGATCAATGGGACTAATGGACTGAAGACCGATAGCGCAATGTTTTTTGGCAAAGTGGTGAGTTCGATCGAAGTCCAATGGCTATTTTATTTGCTTAGCTTATTTGGTTTGGTGGGTGCCTATGGAATCTGTCGCTGGCTGACTAATGGCAGGTTTGGGCGGTTGCTGATGGCTATTCGTGACGATGAACCTCGGGTGCGGTTTTCTGGCTATGATCCCACCGGTTTTAAGGTGTTTGTGTTGGCCGTTTCGGCGGCTTTAGCGGGCATTGCTGGCGCGCTGTTTACGGTGCAGTCTGGAATTATCACTCCCAATGCCATGGATATTTCGTTCTCGATCGAGATGATTATTTGGGTAGCAGTAGGTGGTCGTGGCACTCTGGTAGGAGCAATAATTGGGGCCTTGCTGGTAAATTTTGGTAAGAGCATTTTGAGTGAGCAGTTTCCGGCCTTTTGGCTGTTCTTTCAGGGGGCAATGTTCTTAATTGTGGTGGCCGCAGTGCCTGATGGGTTGGTAGGTTGGGTGCGACGGACTTGGCGGGAACTAGAGCAAAGGGGCAAAAGTCGATCGGCTACCTATCCCCAAGTTGACCTCGATGAAAATTTGCAAAGCGAAAAACTCCATAATCCAGGTAAGTAGTCATGGAAAGAATCTTAAATATTCAGGAGCTTACGGTTAGCTTTGATGGCTTTAAAGCCTTAAACGATCTAAACTTCAGCCTCGATCAGGGAGAGTTACGAGTAGTCATTGGGCCAAATGGAGCCGGGAAAACTACTTTTTTGGATGTGATCACTGGTAAAGTAAAGCCCACCCGTGGCTCAGTGCAATTCAAAGATCGTAATCTGCGCAATTTATCAGAAGACCAAATTAGTCGCATGGGAATTGGTCGCAAGTTTCAGACTCCACGCATCTATCAAAAGCTGACGGTGCGCCAAAATATTGAGCTAGCAGAGAATCCTCATAAAAGTTTGTTTGGTACTTTGCTGGGCAAAAAATCACCGACGAGCCAGCGCCAAGTGGCAGATTTATTGGGTGTAGTGGGACTAGAACCCAAGGCTGATATTACGGCAGAGCTGCTTTCTCATGGCGAAAAACAGCGGCTAGAAATCGGCATGTTGGTGGCGCAGTCACCAGAATTATTATTGGTAGATGAACCCGTGGCGGGCTTGACTGATGAAGAAACCGAGGAGGTCGGTCAACTGTTATTAAATTTATCTGCTGACCACTCCATTATTGTGATTGAGCACGATATGGAATTTGTGCGGCAGCTCTCGGCTGGCCTTGGCTCTCAACAAGAAAATCGGGTGACGGTACTCCACGAAGGCCATGTACTCTGCGAAGGCTCCATGGCCGAAGTCCAAAAAGATCCCCAGGTAATTGCCGTTTATTTAGGTAGCGAGGAACAACACTAATGTCAGCAGCATATTCCGTTAAACACCAAACTTCAGATGCCCCAGAGCCGATGCTCAGCATCCAAAATCTGAACGTGTACTATGGTGAAAGCCATATTCTGCGCGATGTAGATTTGAATGTGGCTCCGGGCAAAATGGTTTGTCTGATTGGTCGCAATGGTGTAGGTAAAACTACGTTGCTCAAAACTATTATGGGCTTATTGCCTCAGCGTAGCGGCGATATTTATTTTGAGGGTGGTTCTCTGAGTAAAATGCCTACTGATCGACGAGTAAAGTCGGGGATTGCCTATGTGCCTCAAGGGCGGGAGATTATCGCGCGGCTGACAGTGGAGGAGAATTTGTTGTTAGGAATGGAGGCTCGGGCTGGGGGTCGTAAAAAAGCCGATCGAATTATGCCAGAAATATTTGATCTATTCCCGGTGTTGCAGCAAATGCTGGGGCGAATGGGGGGAGATTTGAGTGGTGGACAGCAACAGCAGCTATCGATCGCCCGCGCCCTGATGGGAAATCCTCGGCTGCTGGTGTTGGATGAACCCACTGAAGGCATTCAACCTTCGATTATTTTAGAAATTGAAGCAGCAGTGAAGAAAATTGTGCGGGAGACGGGGATTTCGGTGTTGCTGGTGGAACAGCATTTACATTTTGTGCGACAGGCTGATTGGTACTATGCGATGCAAAAAGGCGGCATTGTAGCCTCTGGTTCAACTGATGAACTCAGTAAGGATGTGGTGCAAAAATTCTTGGCTGTCTAGCTCAACCAAGCAAAAAGATCTTGAACTGTAAGTTGTAGTTCGTTGGCCAATGACGGGACTGGCAGAACTTGATCAGGTTCATCAAATACTTCTGTTTCTTGTTTAGAACGATATACAAAGACAGTTTTTTCAGCAGGATCAATTAACCAACCTATGGGAGTGCCGTGCTTTAAGCAATGTAAAATATTTTGAATTGCGCTGTGTTTTCCCTTGGGCATTGGTTTCTGAATAATTTGACCATCAATGTATTCACTGGCAGATTTGGTTTCCGGTAAGTCCAGAAACTCCTTTAATGTCAGCGCTTTAGCTAGTGTTGGCATCATACTATTGGCTCGACTTTAACATTGGTTGACTTACAGCACTGTTCCAGACTGAACAATATTTTTATTTTAGACAACGCCATAGCCGGTATAAGGACGTTTGTAAGGGGGGTGCAACCCAAGAATAATATCTTCTTTTGCTACGCCCATGTTAACAAGTTCTTGACCAACATCCACATCAGTCATGTTTTGTTGGATCCATATTTTGCCGTCTTTGATGTCGAAGTGCATTACTGTGTGATAAATGCGCTTGAATTCTTGCCAGCCGACTTGCATGAGCTGATAGCGATCGCGCTCTAGGTCAAAGAGCAACTCATTTTCAATATCACCGCTATTTTTGGGTGAATAACGATTGTGTTCTTGCAATAAAGCCTGAATAGATTGGCGATATATAGCAATCCTAAATCAGTTGGCGGATCAGAGAAGCCTCAAAGCCTTGCACAGCAACAAGCTAATTCTATATCTGATTTAGGACTGCTATAGTTCTGTTTTATCCATTGGACAATCTCCTCAAGAATTACCATTCTAATTCTGGTGGATCTTCTGTGATAGTCCATCCATCTTTGATTAAGCCCTGCCGAAGTTAATTGATGGTCGATCGGCTGGCACAACGGGTATATCATTCTCGCGGGCAATGCCCTTGACGGGAGCATCGCCGGGGACGACGATCCGGAAGAGTCCGCTGATTTCGTTGAGGGTGGCGTAGCGGTGCAGGGGCTTGAGTTCTGCGACGCGCACGCTGTCTTTG
>JAYUSV010000412.1:0-12870 GCA_043755495.1 Synechococcales cyanobacterium | reverse complement strand
CATGTGTTCATCCCAGGCGCGTCGGAGTAGCTCAGGACGATCGATCGGCTCATCGGGTGACTGAAGCAGCACATACAGCAAACTAAATTCTTGGGGCGTAAGATCAATAGACTCTTGATCAAAATAAACTCTGCGCCGCACCATATCAATTCTCAAATTACCGCGCACAATCTCGGAGGGCAGGTGACGAGAGCTAGAACGTCGCAGAATCGTAGCGATACGGGCAAGAAATTCTTTCATGCCAAAGGGCTTTTTTAGGTAGTCATCAGCCACCGCCAACGCGGCCTCGATTTCTGATTCTTCTAAGCGAGTGGAAATCATCAAAATCAAGGCATCAGTATGAATCTGAATCCATTGACAGAGTTCTAAACCATTACCATCGGCTAGGTCGTAGTCCACGACTACCAGTTCAGGGTGGAACTCAATGAGATGGGTTTTGGCTGCCGTCATGCTGGCGGTATGCTGTACCCGATAGCCCTGTTGCTGCAACTGTGCCACCAAGACCGATCGCAGGTTTTGGTTGCCAACTACTACAGCGATTGCGGACATATTTGGTCTCCTGCCAGAATGGCTTGGTGTCCGCTACACGATGTTATTTGACAGGGTGGGGCGAAAGGATCTAAAGATAATGTTAAGGATAATGGTGTGATGGCAATTTTCTTTCTAAGATAAAATTAATAAAACTATATATTTATAGAAAAAGACTGGATTCCCGATCCTTTGGCTTGTTAAATATAATATATTCTGGTAGTGCTCTGGAGGGATTGAGGACATGCTGCAACAAACTGAGACTATTCGCCATTATCAAAAAATCACTGATACAGCAGTGGAGATGTGGCATCGGGGCTATCGTTTTGAAGATCTGCGCATGTATTTAGATGGATATTTGGCGGCACTGCGGATGGGTAACTCAATTGAAGCCTACCAAATCAGTCGCTTAGAGGAAGACGTGGTGCGCTATATCTACGATACCTCCAACTTTCTGGAGCCGCAGCTACAGGCAGAACCTGAGCCAGACTATCGATCGAGATATTAAAAACTTTGTTCAAAAAAGCTGGCCTACAACTCTAGAAAGTAGACCGGCTTTTTTGTGACTGATCTGTTTTCCTAAGAAGCTAAAGCTACTTCCACTTTTTGTTGGAGTTCGCCATTTTTGTACAGCTCGGTCATGACATCTGATCCGCCGATAAATTCGCCGTTGATGTAGACCTGGGGAATAGTTGGCCAGCTAGAATATTCTTTGATACCTTGGCGAATTTCTTGGTCAGCCAAAACATCGGAGGTTTCGTAGGGTACACCCAAGATATTTAAGATTTGGACGACTTGGTTAGAAAAACCACACTGAGGCATCAGGCGATTGCCCTTCATGAAAACCATGATCTTGTTTTGAGTGACCATGTCTTTGATCTGTTGCTGAGTTTCAGGATTCATAATTGTTTGGCGTATTTGATAAATTAAGGAAGCAGACCGATTATGAGGCAGACTGTGCCGCTTGTTCTGGAGTCATGGTTTCTAGAGCCAAAGCATGGATTTCTCCACTGGCCAGAGCCGTGTTGACTGCTTTGTAAACGAGCTGATGCTGCTGGACAAGGCTTTTACCGGCAAATTGCTCAGAAACCACCACTGCCCGATAGTGATCGCCACCACCGGTGAGATCGGTTACTTGCACTTGGGCATCGTCGATACCGGCGGTGATCATGGCTTCAACTGTAGCTGGGGTAATCATAATTTTTTCTACTTGCTCTGGTTTAAAATTTTAACCGATTGCCGTAAGTGGAAGCAAAGCTTATTGGATCTGTTGCCTAAACGACAAATCTAATAGTATTTAAGTTTGCCAGATTTTATCTAAAATCTCGGCGGGCGAAATGTCGGCCATCTTACCACTGCGAGATTTGATTGCTACTGTCTTACTACTTAGTGGTAACAGCGTGTTTGGATCCGTATCTCCAAACAAGGCAAAGGTATCGGTACCAGCAGCCGTAGCCAACTGCATTGGGCCGCCATCAGTGCAAATCATCAGACTAGCTGCTGCAATTAGTGCGGTGAGTTTGCCAATATCAGGAGGCTTGATAATTTTCACATCGGGGCAAGCTTGCACAACTTGCCCAATCAAAGACTGGTAGTCTGGCCCCTCAATAAACACCACTGGTTTATCTTGGCGTTTTTGCATTCCGTCAACTACTCGTTGCCATTGGTTAACTGGGTAAATATCATCGATCCCCAGTTTTGGAGCAAGCTTACTAACTCCACCATGAATCAAAATATAGTCCGAGATTCCCAGATCTTTAAGCTGCTGTTCGGCCCAGGCAATATCGGTTTTAGGCACATTGATGCTGAGGGATGGACAAGGTCGATCGATGCCTAATCCTTTCACTAAATCATGATACATGTGTGCCGCGTATTGATTCGGCTCTAGAGGCACTGGGTTAGAGAGAAAGATTTTGCCGCCGCCGATTCCGTAGCCAATGCGCTTAGGAATACCTGTCAGCCACAGAAAAAAGCCCACACCAAAGCGCTGACCCAACGAAAGCACGGCATCGTATTCTTTGTCTCGAATAATGCCTAGCAAGTTGCCCCAATCAGCAGGGCCATTATTGTCTTTAAAATCGAAGGGAATAACTTGGGGAAAGCTTTTACAGACTTGGTAAGCTGCCACCGATCGAGGCTCTACTACCACGTCAATCTGCGCGTTGGGATAGGTGGACTTCAAGTCTTCGATCGTAGGGAAGAACAAGATCTGGTCGCCGATGCCGCCGGGGACAAACGCTAGGATCCGCATAGGTAGTTTCGTTGCTCAGTTCACTGCGCCATCATTCTAACACCTTGCGCCATATCAGCCGAACTCAGCCGTTGGGGGTCTAAGAATTTTGTTAGCTTCATAAACACCTCATAAACGCAAATTGCCAGTGCCTTGAAACAAAAACCAAGAGAGAAAAAAGTTAGAAACAAAGATTGCTAGCAGCGAAGTTACCACTGCTGCGGTGGTTGATTCTCCAACTCCTTTGGCCCCTCCTTTGGTAGTTAAACCCCAGTTGCAGCCAATAATGGCAATCAAACCGCCAAATACTACTCCTTTAATTGTCGCGCAAATCAAATCCCAGTCACTCAGGGCTTTTTGGACAGACTCGATAAATTCTTTGCTCGATAAACCATAAATAGCTGTAGCCACCAACCAGCCACCGCTCATGCCAGTGACGATCGCCATCAAAGTCAAAATTGGCACCATGGTACAACAGGCGATCGTGCGAGGAATTACCAAGTAATCTACCGGATCAGTGCGTAGCACATACAATGCATCAATTTGTTCACTCACCTTCATGGTGCCAATTTCTGCTGTAAAAGCCGCACCCACTCGACCAGCTACTACTACTGCCGTCAGCACAGGAGCAAATTCCCGCGACAAAGCCAGCAACAACACCGATCCCACCGCCGATCCGGCTCCGATACTAATAAATTCTCGTGCTACCTGAATGGTGAATACCATTCCCACCGTTGCCGAGATCAATTGGGTAATTAAAATCGATCCGGGGCCAACCATCCGCATCTGTTCTAGGGTGTTGTTGTAATGGAACCGGAACTTTAAGATGTGAATTAAAACTTGACCACCGAGTAAAATCGCGGCAAATAGTCGGCGCAGCCATCTCATAGAGGTTTGATCAAGATACTAGCAGCCTATCTTAGCACTCTCGCAGTCCCATGATATTTACTGTTTCACAAGCTGGGCTAACCGACCAGTCGCTAATCTTTTTGAGAACAGTCAGCTTGTTAGGAGCTGTTAGAACTGATTAGACACATTAAAATCCCCAGCAGTCAGCGTCGGATTGCCAGCTACCTTAGCAAAAGCAGCCCCTTCACCCAAACCAGCATCGGTACCATTGGTGTTATGGAATAATGTGCCAGTGGCCTGACTGTAAACAATCTTGGCCGCATCAGTTGCTGCCGCTGCATCGTCAATTACCGAGGCAAAGTTAACAGCATCTAGAGCAACTGGATTATTTTGGAGGTTAATAGGGAAAGGCAGAGCATTAAAGGTGTTCAAATACAGTTCGATCTTGTCTTGTCCAGCAGTGAAATCGGCGATAGTATCAATGCCCATTTTGGCATCTACAAACCTCCGGTAGTCGAAGCCGAAAGCAAAAATGTCTTGACCCTCACCACCAGTTAGCGCATCATCGCCAGTGAAGCCCAGCAGTCGATCGTTCCCGGCACCACCCAGAATGGCATCATCACCTTCGTTACCATAAATGGTATCGTTACCGTTACCGCCATCGATCGCATCATTTTCGGCTTCACCATAAATAAAGTCGTTGCCAGCATCGCCGAGCAAAGTATCAGCGCCGCTGCCACCAGCTAGGTAATCGTTGCCCTCCCCAGCCGATATAGAATCATTGCCTACACCGCTGAATAGTCGATCATCACCGGTGCCACCTAGCAATTGATCGTCACCATCACTGCCATACAGTTCATCGTTACCTGCACCAGCACTGATGGTGTCATTTCCACCACCACCATCTAAGGTATCTTTACCGTTGGCACTAGTAATATTGTCATTGCCCAAACCACCACTCAAAATGCGATCGCTATTACCAGCAGCAGTCAGCACGTCATTACCGCCACCGCTCGTGAAGTTGCGAATAGTCTCAACATTAGTAATGCTGTTCACTCCTTGTAGGGCTAAACCATTAAAATCTACTGCATCTAAATTTAGATTTAGATTTGCCGTGGTTTCTGCAGATGCAGCACCAACTAACACGTCGTTACCAGCCCCACCATCGATCGAGTTGTTGCCCCAATCAATGCGACCACTGACATTACTAAAAATATAAGTGCCGATCGAGATAGTATCATCACCAGCTCCACCATTAATGGTGTTATTTCCAGCGCCTACTGATAACTGATCATTACCATCATCACCACTGAGGCTGTTGCTGCCAGAAAAGTCCCTAATGACATCATCACCGGCACCACCAAGCAAGACATCGTTACCGTCACCACCCTCTAAGGTGTCTTTACCCGCCCCACCATCGAGACTATCATTGCCAGCTTCGCTATTGAGAACATCGTCCCCGTTACCACCCAACAAGGTATCGAGGCTACCACCACCATTTAGGGTGTCGTTGCCTTCGCCACCTGTCAACAGGTCATTGCTGTCGTTGCCATACAAGAAATCATTGCCAGCACCGCCATCTAAGATGTCATCCCCAGCGTTTCCAAAGAGGGTATCAAGGCCATCACCGCCCAAAATTTGATCGTTGCCATCTTCACCGAAAACGATGTCATTGCCAATACCAGCATCGATCGTATCGGCACCGCTACCACCAGAGATATCATCATTGCCAGCGCCACCAGTTACCAGATCAATACCGTCTCCGCTATAAAGCTTGTCATCGCCATCGTTACCTTCGAGAGTGTCATTACCAGCTTCACCAAAGAGAGTATCGTTACCAGCTCCACCTTTAACAGTATCATTGCCATCATCGGCAGCAATATAGTCATTGCCGGTGCCAACCGCAATGCTGTCATCACCTTTACCGGTATTGATACTGTGGTCAAGCTTACTCGTGCCAGAAATCACGTCATTACCAGTGCCAGTGGTCAGGTTCTGCACCTGCTCTACATTCTGAATCGCAGTGATATTGCGAATATTTAAGCCAGTAAAGATAGCATTGTCTAAATCTAATGAAATCGCTGAAATAGTTGCTGACAAATTAGCATTTTTCAGCACATCTAAGCCGTCACCGCCATCGATCGAGTTGTTGCCTTCAAAAATATTGAAGGTGTCAATTCCAGCACCGCCATTCAAGACATTGTTCCCACTAGCACCATCGATGGTGTCATTACCCTCCCCACCGTTAACGGTGTCATCACCATTACCACTAAAGATCGAATCATTGCCAGCATCACCATTTAATAGGTTATTACCGGTTTCATCGAAAATAGTGTCATTGCCAGCACCCCCAGCAATCGTATCATTGCCAGCACTACCATATAAAACGTCTAGGCCATCACCACCATCGATCGAGTCGTTACCGTCTTCACCATAAATGGTGTCATTGCCAGCATCGCCCAGCAGCGTATCAACACCGGTGCCACCCGCAATATAGTCGTTGCCAATACCACCATCAACTGTGTCATTGTCATTGCCGCTCAGGAGCGTATCATCACCAGCCCCACCGAGCAGCGAGTCGTTACCCCTTTCGCCATAGACTAAATCATTACCAGCATTGCCAGTTAAAGTATCATTGCCGTCATCGCCAGCCAGAGTATCGTTGCCATCACCAGCGGTAATTTGGTCATCGCCAGCGCCGCTATTGATCGATCGATCAATTTTGCTGTTCACTGTAATTACATCATTACCAACACCAGTACGAATATCTTGAATGGCTTCGATATTGGCGATCGACTGGATCCCCTTAGCAATAATCTGGGTCAAATCCACGTTATCTAAATTGATCGTCAATGCTGCCGTTTGAGCGCTAATGTCAGCAAAAGCTAAGGTATCTTGACCATCTCCACCATCTACTACGTTGTTGCCAGCGCTATCAGCAGAAATTAGATCATCCCCAACACCGCCGTTGATGGTGTTGTCGCCTAAGTTACCGTATAAGGTGTCATTGCCAACTCCACCACTAAGCTGATCGTTGCCATCTTCGCCAAAAATAGTGTCATTGTCATCACCACCATTTAAGGTATCGTTGCCCGTGCCTCCAGAGAGTTGGTCTTTACCAGCACTGCCTTCGATCAAGTCATTGCCATCAGCACCAAATAACTGGTCGTCACCGTTTCCACCAATAAGCTGATCATCACCCTCACCACCATCGATACGATCATTGCCACCACTACCAGCCAGAGTATCATTACCTCCATCACCAATAATAAACTCATTGCCGTCACCACCAGTGACTTGATCATTGCCGATGCCAGCGTAAATTGATCGATCAATCTTGCGGGCAGCAGTAATTACATCATCACCATCACCACTAGTAAAATTACGGATACCTTCAACGTTAACAATATTGGCTGCATCGGCTATTCCTAATTGTCCAAAGTTAACATTATCGAGATCTACAGTTATTGGTGTTGTGCTGTATGTAACGGAAAAGTTGATCGGATCGATAATTGGTAATCTATCTACCGAGATCGAATCGATCAAGTCGAAGCCGGAACCACCATCTATTTTGGATGTAGTGCTACCAAATCCAGGGAAAGGTGATGTATTTGCTGGTGTATATAAAAACACATCGTCGCCAGATCCACCGTTAATGGTACTAGTGCTATTAATACCTGTAAGCAAGCTATTGTCAGCAACTAAGGTGTCATCACCATCACCACCGTCTACCAGATTGTTGCCAAAGCTACCGTCTAGATAGTCATTGCCTACACCGCCATTTAAAGTGTCATTGCTTTGGGCTGGCTCACCAAAGTAGTTGTAGTAGTTATCACCGAGCAATGAATCATTACCGCTGCCACCGTCAATAAGATCATTTCCACCACTACCAATGATTGTATCATTGCCATCTCCCCCTTGAAGCTGGTCGTTGCCTTCAGAGCCATCTAGATTATCATCACCAGCACCGCCGTTTAACGTGTCATTACCATCTTCACCGTTAATTCTGTCGTTGCCAGCACCACTAGTGACCTGATCATTGCCTCCGTTGGTAGATATGGTGCGATTTAGATTGCTACTGGCCGTAATGATGTCGTTGCCATTACCAGTATTAATGTCCTGAATTCTTTCAATATTTGTTACCGACTTAGCCTGGAGCAGATTTTTGACTACATCCAGATCAGGGCTATCTAAATTGATATTGATGGCATCAGATGCTGAAAATGCTGATAGCCGAGACAGAGTGTCAATACCTTCACCGCCATCAATAACTGTATTGGAGGTATTAAAGTAATATGTATCATAGCTAATAGTATCATTGCCTGCCCCACCATTGAGGGTATTACTACCATAGCCATCGACAAGAAAATCATCGCCATTCCCGCCATTGAGGGTGTCTTCACCATCTGAACCATAAATGGTGTCATTGCCAGCTCCACCTGTTATGACATCATTGCCACTATTACCAAAAATGCTGTGATTAGTTGTATTGTTGGCATCACCACTAGCTACTATTGTATCATTTCCATAGCTGCCAGAAAAATTTTGAATCCCTTCAACATTTTGAATGTTAGTAATGTTAGAAATATTGAGCTTACTGAAATCTACATTGTCTAGATCAATATTGTAAGGTGCAACTTGAAAATTATCATACCGCTCGATCGCATCAAAGCCGCTACCACCATCGATCGTGTTATTGCCGGGATAGTATGACACAACTCTAAAAATATCATCGCCAGCTCCGCCATTTAGGGTGTTTGCACCGCCATAGCCACCATCGATCGTATCGTTACCAGCACCACCCGTAATATTGTCATCACCACCTCGACCATCAATGAAATGTCCGACGGTACTACTTCCTGAAGCTGTAACAACGTCAGCCCCTTCACCACCAGTAAAATCTTTGATACCCTCAACATTCTGAATAGATTTAATATTGGGTAAGTCCAAAGTCGTAAAATCGACGTTGTTGAGGTTTATTGTTAAAGAACTATTAGAATAAAAAGGTGCGAAAAAAGTTTTCAGGAGATCATTACCGGCACCACCATCGATCGATAAGCCATTACCATATCCATTGTCTGTATCGAAAATATCATCGCCTAATCCACCATTGAGAGTAGCATTGGTATAATTGTCAGAAGCAATTAGTAAGTCATTGCCAGCATCCCCATTAATAAGATCAATGCCGCCATTGCCTCTGATCTGATCATTACCTTCACCACCAGTCAGGGTGTCATTTAAATAACTGCCATTGATTGTGTCATCTCCTTGTAAACCATCGATCGTATTACTAGCATTAAAATCGCCATTTAAGAGATCGTTTCCTGCAGTACCAATAATATTAGCCATGAGATTTCAGTATTATTTTTGAAAGTTATTTTTTGATTAACGATTTTTCTCTGTTTTTAACAGAAACCTGACTGTGATCGAAATCACGCCCAATACAAACAATGCACCTTGATAGACTGGATACTAGCATCAGGTGAATAACTAGTCGAGAATGAATGCACAGTGATCAGCAATATGTCTTATGTTGACCAAGTTCCAAGCTGTTTTTACTGTGGTGAGATCAGCATTATGTCGTGTCTCCGTAACACTTCTAAATACCATTATTGACAAAATAATCTTCGGTAGGTAGCCGCTGACCCGTAAAATGTGGAAATCTCGTCCGCATCAAATTCCCCCATGCCCAATCCCGTCACTTGGCTCCAGCATCAACATCACCGCTGGATTGCCAGTATTTTATTGGCTGGTCTTACCGTCCGGTTAATCATTGCCATCTTTTTACCGATCGGCTTTGACGAAGCTTATTACTATGTTTATACCCTACATCCAAGTTGGAGCTACTTTGATCATCCCCTGTTAGTTTTTTTTACGGCTGGCTTTGGCACTTGGCTCACCGGCTCAGTGGATCCTTTCACATTGCGCCTGGGCACTCTGTTGGTTTTTACCGGCGCTTTGATTTTTTTATACAAAACTGCCGAGCGCTTGTTCGATCGCCGAGTCGCTCTGATCACCCTTGGCTTAGCTTCTTTGATGCCCATTTTGACCGTGGCTTTTGGTTCTTTAGCTCAACCTGATGCTCCGCAGATCTTTTTTTGGATGGCGACTTTGTGGTTGGCCTCGATCGAGTTTTTTCCTAGTATTCCTTATAAACCCACATATCGGGTAGCACTAATTGGCCTGTTGGTGGGATTGACCTGTTTGGCTAAATATCATGGATTTTTACTGGGGACTTGTCTAATTGGCTTTTGTTTGAGCAGCCCCAATCATCGAAAAATATTGACTTCTCCTTGGGTGCTGTTGGCGAGCTTGGTTTTTGCCCTGACTATTTCACCGATTTTGTATTGGAACTCTGAGCATAGCTGGGCTTCGATCATCTTTCAATCTAAGCGGGCTGTTCCCAATAATAGCTACAACTGGGAAAATTTTTTCCTGACTTTTTTAGTCCACATGGTTTATGTTTTTCCTTCGATCGGCTTTCCTCTAATTTGGTCAATCGGGCAAAATATTCGTTCGCAATTTCAGCAGCCAGAAGATCCCTACAAAGATCAAAAACTTTTAGTGCTGTGGCTGTCTGCTCCAATTATTATAGCCTTTGCGATTATTGCTGGCTATCAGCAAGTGTTACCGAGTTGGCCGATGGCGGGGTATATGACCGCTAGTATCTTGTTGGCCGATCAATCTCTGAGCTGGTTTACTTATCATCCTCGGCGCTTTTGGAATTGGTTGATTGTTACGGCGGTGCTGATTCATCTTATTTTCGCGATCGCTTTGTCGCATTTGACTTTGGGGACTGCCCAGCAGCCTAGTAATAATGCGATCGGCGGGGGCTTTTTGACTTTTGAGGCCGATAATTCGGTGCAGTTGATTGATGTGGGTCAGTTACAGCGGAAGCTGAAAGATAATCCGACGATTATGACGGCGATCGAACAAGCCGATTTTATTTTTATCAATCGCTATTTTCCCAGTGGTCAGTTGGCAATGGCACTACATTCTATTACAAAGAAACCCATAACTTGTTTTGATGATGATTTACGGGGATTTGCCTATTGGTCTACTGCGCAGGAATGGGTGGGTAAAAATGCGGTGTATATTGGCTCAGAAACTTTTGGGGTGAATGAAGATGTGGTGAAACCCAAGGGCTCTGTTTCCACAAAGCCAGAGGTGGTTTATGAACCGTTTGAAAACTATTTTCTAAGTATCAAGAAAATTGCCACTGTTCCCCTGTTGAGAGGTGGGGTGGTGACTCAAACCTGGCAAGTTTATCAGGCTGACCAAATGTTGAAGCCATACCCGCGCCCCTATGGGTTAGATGTTGGCAAATGATAAACCAAGGCACTGTGAGATGTGTATTGTTTAAAGTGGCCAGCCTAAATCACCTAGAGAATTAGCTTCGCGATGAAGATCGCCAATCTGATGACGGATTGCTAAAGATTGTTGATGGAATTTGATCGCTCGTTGATTGTTTCCCAATAAATCAAAAACAATACCTAAGTTATTAAGAGAATTAGCTTCGCCAACCAGATCACCAATTTTACGCTGAATAGCTAAAGACTGCTGATAAAATTCAATCGCTTGTTGATAGTCTCCTAATAAACAGTAAATATTACCCAAATTATTAAGGGGATTTGCTTCACCAAAAAGATTGCCAATCTCATGTTGAATAGCTAAAGACTGCTGATGAAATTCAATTGATCGTTGATAGTCTCCTAATAAACAGTAAATACTACCTAGATTGTTAAGGGAATTTGCTTCACTATAATGATCACCTATTTCACGCCGAACATATAAAGACTGTTGATAGATATTTATTGCATCCTGATAACGAGATTGCTTAAATAGAAAATCACCAAAGTTGCTTAGTGTACCTGCCAGAGCCGATTGCTTATTAAGTTCTTGATAGCGATCAATCGCCTCCTCAAATGCGTTGATTGCCTGCTGTTGCTCCTCTTCTAAATTCGTTGCTGCGCCGCTAGCAATGCGTTTAGCGTAAATATTTGCTAGCTTTGCGTAGAGCGTGGCAAGATTGGGTGATGTTGGGTTCTTCGATTCTAATTGCTGAATTTCGGACAGAATCTCTGCTGGAGGAGGGATAAAATCATCATTATCTTGAGGATCAAGAAATCCTTTGGGTCGATTCGGATCTTGCACCACTGGAACGACTGGCTCAGCAGATGTTGTGGATTTAAAGCTTAATACTGCTTTGCGCCAACTCCAAAAATCCGGTGCGCACTGGCTCATTGCCTGCAAAATCGAATCCGTTACCCACAATACGATCGGATAACGAAATTCCCGCAATCCTTCCCGCGTCCATTGTAAATAGCCAAAAAACTTATCGAGATCGCTCTGTGCATCTGCTGCTCTTGTTTTCACCCGCAATAGCCATTCTGATCCCGTAACAGTCACTACCACACCATCTTGGTTTTCGATTCCTAATTTCGCTAAACCAGCACGTAAACTTGGTTCCATCCCCAAGATAATCCTCTCGGCGCGAATCTGCGATTGTTTGGCTTCCTGCTCATACCGCTCGATCGTCTTTTGTCGCAGTGCTAAATCATCACAGGCAACGATAATTAAAGCTAATTGCTCCTGACTATTTTCGATGAGGGAGATCAGGCTCTCGTAGGTGGTCTCATTTGAGGTTGTGGCAAATTCAGGGAATTGCGTCATGGTAATATCCCTTCCTGTACAAGTAAATTTCGGACAATTGGATTTAAGTCGTACCATAATTTTGCGTTGCAATACTCTAATACATACAACCCATGTAATAAAGCTAGAAACCGCTCACTTTCAGTATTGTGGGGTTTAAATTCTTGATAAATTGCTTTCAGCATCTCAAAATCAATTTGCCCTAATGCTCTGGCGTATTCGATTTGCAACTCTGTCTCTACACTACTAAGAATACGACGATCAATCTTAACTTCTGGCTGATTCCATTGCTGTCTTTTAATCTGTCCACGTAATTCTAATTTGACTTGATCGCAACAGCGATCAGCGATCCGAATTAACTCTCGTAGTACTCCACCACTGAGGAGAATAAGATCTTGTTGGACATCAGGCTCGATCGAGTTTGGTGGTAGTCTTCGTTGCAAAATCTCTGAGAATACACTTACCCAGGCTGGATCTGGAATCCGATTTAATTTGCGAACATCAGCTTTACCGAAAAATTTTGTCACCTCCATCATGTAGATCTTCTTTACATAGGTATTGATGCTCGCCGTAATCGAAACCTCTCTTAGTGTGGCGATCGGTAACGTATA
>JAYUSV010000411.1:0-4032 GCA_043755495.1 Synechococcales cyanobacterium | reverse complement strand
GTTTTGCCTGAACTCGTTCAGGCACGACCTGCGTACACGTTTGGGGCGAGGCGACCTCGCCCCCGTGCGTGGCAGGTTGTCTGGCAGGTCGCCACTGAATTTCCCACATCCCGCACTCTTACTATGAAGATTTTCCTGAATAACCAGAAATGTTTTTTGAAGGTTTTCTGACTCTGCTCGCACCAATAGGAAGTTAAGTTTAGGTCGTGTTAAGATTTGATCGCTGCATGGCAATCTGACAGCATCAAGATACTTTTTCCTTAAAATTAGCAAACAATATGAATTTATCACCAGAATGGGTCAAGGCTTTTGCTGAACAGGCTGAACTTTCTGCCCGCGAAGCCGCAGACTTGCTGAATATTCCTTATGCTGTGCTAGTCAAGGCGATCGAAGCGGGTGATATTCCCCATCGAAAAGCAGGCAAATCTTATAAACTTAAGTTCAATGATTTGATGGCTTATAAGGAGAATATCGACATAAAATGAGAAGCCAAAGAATAAATTGAGGAGATTTTGTAGCTTGAGATCAGTGGATCTTAATGAATTGCTAGTTTTCGGAGCAGTTGATGTCCATCATGAAAGACCTGCCAACCATCGCCAACCAATACGGCTGAAACTTGATTTAATGCTGCTAAGCGCTGCACCGAAGCGATCGCCTGAGATTTGTCCACCAACTTGGCATCGGGTAACATCATCAGCGAGCCAGCCTGATGCGCCCGCACCAAGTCACCAGTAATTAAAGTGGTGCTTTGGAGTAGCAGTGCCAACTCACCAGGAGTTTTGGAGCCATGCAGCTCGATCGCCTCTAAACCAGGGACGATCGAATCACCGTCACTTAACCACCGCTGCACTGGAATCGGAAAAGAAGCCTGCTCTCCTTGAGGGGCAGCAATCTGGGAACCAGTTTTAGCTGCAATTTCTTGACTAGCCCGCAAATGGTCAGAGTTAGTAATCACAATCCACTGGGCACCGCCCAAGGATTCTAGATGTAGCCAATTGTGTTCTGAAAGAGGCAGCGGGTCGATGAGAACATTGCCCTCGGGGCGAACCCAGATAATGCTATGAAAATCTACGTTTCGATCAGCGTCAAACTCAGACCAGCAATACAGATCAGAACGGTGCAATGATTTCATTATTTAAGCCAAAATTATATTGTAGTTATTGTATCTAGCACCCAGTTCTAATGAGAGCCTAAAACAGTAGCTGGTTTTGCTGCCACCAAATCCAACGTAGGGCGTAGACATAAATATACCAATGCTCCTACTAAGGGCACAAAGCATAGACCCCATAGCCAACTTGCTCCACCCCGTCTGGCTAAATCATCTTTAGCTAGTACCGGAAACAGCGCCGAAAGCATTAAAAAATCTAGACTCATTACATGAATAAAGCGCTTAGTTTGCCACTGCTGGACAAAATCTGCCCAGTTACCTTGGCTAAATCCATAGAATAACAAGGTGCCCGCACCCGCTGTTAGTAACAGCGCAAACCAACGAGAATCCATAACTTTCAGTAATTTGCTTGGGGCAGGATTGGTATTAGGGTTGGACTGACGAAGAGCCAAGTAGGGCAAAATAGCAAATGCTCCAACGCCAAAGGAAGCACCACAAAACCAACCAGGCTTAAATTTCTGTGGTTTACCATCAAATAGCATCACACCAGCATAGATGGCAGGCCAAACTCCCATCAAATTGAATAAGGAAATAATCGCAGGATTAATGCCAGTCCATTTGCCAGTAGATAGGTCGATGATTAACTGTAAGGTGCTGGGACTATCCGGAGGAGCAAAGAAAAAGGCATAGGCAGAAAACATTACCCAAACCAACCAAAAAACAGCCATTAAAGCCCCCCGTAAATTTTAATAGTTTGGCGAAGCTATCGAAAAAGCCCACCCATGACAGGCGAAGACTTTCTCGATTATAGGGTCAGAGGAGTTCTAATAGATTCTAAATTGATCGCAACAAAGCTCCCAATGAGTAACTAGTACTCTCTGGAAGCTTTTATGTACCTTTTTTTCAGCCTTAAGCGGGAGACGCGACTCGAACGCGCGACATTTACCTTGGCAAGGTAACGTGCTAAATCGCTGTAACTGTTGGCTGAAAAGACTTTAGAGCATTCCTGAAAAGTGACCGGGGTAAGAATCGGGGTAAACACACCAAATATGGGTGTTTTCAGGTCGAATGAACTAGTAAAGTTTGGCAAGCTTGGCAGCTATTCCGACAGCGGAAGTAATGATGAAAATCGATAGGCCAAAGAAGCGGTTATCTTGCTGCCTCTGGTCTGCCTTAATATCTGCAAGCTGAGTCTGAATACCCTTAATTTCGGCTTTAACTTCGGCTAGCCCCACTTCTACCCCTGCGATCTGCTTTTGTGCAGCGGCATCACCATCAGCTATCTGCTTTTGTATGGCAGCATTACCGGTTGTGATTAAGTCTTTTAATTGTTGTAAGTCTGTGTCTGTGACCGTTGCCATGTGCTAACCTCTGGTTATAAGTATCTGTGGATTTGATCGCGCTGCTGTCAACAGTCCGTTCGATCGAGCAAAGCCCTCGCCTTCATTGGTGGGGGCTTTCTCGATTATAGAGTTAGTGGGGTTCTAATGGAGTCTAATAGATGCTGTGCGCGGGTCAGCTCCATATCAAGAATAACTCCAGCATCATTAATAGCGGCATGAATATGTAGATCATGAATTCATCCTCGGTCATGGGTTAGGCTCCATTATTATTTTTTCTTGGTTGGCTTTGGCGGCTGTGTCTTAGGATTCTGGGCTTGCTCGATCGCGTTCTCCAAACAGGACTTAAGCCGCTTCAGTCCTTTGCCCGGTGTGACCCCATCTTTCAGCTCTAATGCTTCTCCGTGGGCTTCTAGCCAGTCCAACCCAGCTTTGACCATGGTCAAAGTGACATCTGTTTTGCTGCCAGCAATGGCTATCAGTTGGACTATAGGGGCATCGTCGGGGATGCTCAGAAAGTTGTCTGTTGCTATCTGCTTAAATTTAAGTGGGATATGAGTTCTAGCCATCGGCTTCACCTCTATTCTCTAAACTGTTCAGGTGTTCGATCGCCAACTTGAAGCGGCTATTGGAAGCGCCTTCAAAGACACCACCCTTCTTGTTCAAGAAACCGCCATCGGCTAGCCACTGACCCAAAGCGCCACCAGTTAAGCCCTGGGCTATACCATCAGCAATTCGGGCTTTTAATTTCGGCTCTTTCTCCAGTCGAGCAGCAACCTTTATAACTTCGGGGTTAATGTCGCCCGGTGCCGATGGTGTCCTTATGGCGGTTGGTTGAGGTTTCTTAGCCGTGCTGGTCAATTGGGCTAACTGCTCTCTCAAATCTGCAACATCAGCCCGCATGTCATCCCAGTTATCTCGATCGATGATTCGGGACTGAATGTTTACCAAATCTGAGGTTAACGGGGTGATGGCCTGGTCGATGAGCGACTGAACATCATCATGCGTTATTCCAGCTAGTAAGTTACCTGGTGTGATACCAAGCAAATGACTCCTGAGATAATGAACAATACCCGTCCCCATTGATGCAACTGGTTCACCGTCTTTATTCTTCCTGGTAATCTTGTTCTCAGTGCAATACTTCTCTAATACTTCCTCTAGGTCTGATGGTAAGTAGACCATCACGCCTTTATTGTCAGTTGCCATTATAGTTATCAGTCCTTTACTTGGTGACATACCGATATTATACCATCAGTAACAGACTAGTAGGAAGATGGTAACAGACCAATAAGTTATAGTAATAGACTAAGTACAATACCATTAAAAATAGTGATATACCAAGTATTGTATTTGTCTTTCACTCGTCGTATACTGGTAACAGACAGGTGAAAGACCTGCTCCCCTGCTAACGGTGATTCAGGTTAAACATTTTGGCTGTGGTGGGGGTCGCTGTTGTTGGTGTAGGGTTGACATATCTAAAATGACTGCGATCATGAAAGGTGAATTTTTTATTTTTGAAGCCGCAACCGGCTGAGCTGGTGGCGGTTTTTTGCTGTCTATGCAGCCTGAGAGCTTGCTAGTGAG
>JAYUSV010000410.1:0-12885 GCA_043755495.1 Synechococcales cyanobacterium | reverse complement strand
TTGGTAAAGATCTGGCAGCGAGATGGCACTCTGCTTAATACTTTTACTAATCGTCATTACCCTGTAAAGGTCTTGCAACGGTATGGTAATCTGCTTAATACTTTCTCTAATCATAGTAATTATGCAACAAGTGCTGACAAAAAGACCGTCGTTTCTTATTTTGACAATAGACGATCAATAAAGTTAGAACAAGATACAACTCAGATCGGTAGATTTTCTATTCAAAGTTGGGTTGATAATCTGGCAGTAAGCAACGATGGGCAGATTATTGTTTCTTCTAGTTTTAATAAATTAAAGGTCTGGCGGCGAGACGGCACTCTGCTTGCTACTCTTTCTGGTCATCAAAACCACATCACAAGTGTGGCAGTGAGTGCCGATGGCCAAACTATTGTTTCTGGTGGTTATGATCGATCAGTAAAAGTCTGGCATCTAGATTACTTAAAAGGTCAATCACAACTCTGTCCCAAATAAACTAATAGTGATACCTCGTAAAAGGCCATTGAAAAAGTCTACCAACAGAAATCCTAGTTGTGAAGCTAGGATTTCTCAGCAGCGACCTGTCAGATAGGTACCTAAAAGAGTTTAGACAAAATTGTGGCATATTTAGCCGCTGAGAATAGTCAATGAACTTAATTCTGATCTGGCAACATCACCACCGCACCATTAAAGGCTGCCAAACGACAGGCATCAGCGACCCAAAGACTATCTAAACTGGCTCCGGGTTTGACATAGTTAGGCTCATTGTCAAAGAAATGCGCTAAGGCAATATTGAGATCTTGAACAAACATTCCCTTGCGAGAACCCAGCTCGATCGAAGTCTGCTCTTTACCCACAATCAAAGTACCTTGGTCGCCATCAAAAACCATCGCTCCCAAATCACCTTGTACTTCAAACCGTCGGGATGGTGCCCAGATCTGTTCGCCTTTGCCGTATGCTACTTCGGCAAAGAGGCCGTTGGCGAATTTTAGTTGGGCAGTGCAGAGCAAAGTGTGGAAATAATCTTCGTCATCTAAGCCCCAATATTTTTCTTGGCAGCTCACTCGATCGACTTTGCCAAATAAATCAGTGAACCGATGCAACCGAGACAGCGCCGCCGTTAACGGAAAACCAAACTGTTGCTGTTGATAGCTCCATTTACGGAGCACCGGGTTCTGGGGAGTGAGGGTGCTGTAGCGGGCATAGTAGGGCTTGCCAATTTTGGGTAGCCATTCGGTCATGGCTTGATGCAGAGAGCCTAACAACTCGATGTGTTCTACATGCAGAAATAGCTGCCGATCAGCGGCCAAAATAATAATTTCTTCAGCATCTTGGGGTTCTAGTGCCAAAGGATATTCCACAATTACGTGGCGCAGGGCTTCGACCGCCGCTTTGGCGATCGGCCCGTGTAAATCGTTGGTCGAACAAATCACCACCATATCTACATTAGACATGGCTACTAGTTCTTGCCAACTGGCTGCTGCGGTGCAGTTAAACTCCGTGGCAAATTCTTGGGCGCGCTCTGGCGAAGAACTGGCTACGGCGACCAACTCGGTACGACTATCGGCGATGATCGACTGGGCGCGAATTTTGGCAGCGAAACCGGTACCTACCAGTCCAACTTTTAGGGGATTACGAACGTATCTATAAAGACTCAAAATATAGACCTAGCTTAAACTTGTGCCTTTATTATGAAGCAAAAGCCCCCAATCTGGTCAGGATATTTTGACAGTTTAGAGGCTTTTAGCTTAATTTATTTGATCGCTAAATTATTTCTTGGGTTTTTATTGGGGGAGTTTCAATCTAACCACTAATGTTGCCCAGCGGGTTTTGCCACAAGGCTCGGCACTTTGGCAGTCGTTAACTTTTACCCGATCATAAGTTAGTTTTACCCGACGATTCAAGAATTTCTCAGGTTTTTCGCACACACTAAAATCTGCCCCTAATGTATGTTCTACGCCCCCTACATCTCGCAGCTCAATGTAACATGAAATATCGCCGTTGGTCATTTTTAAAACTGTGCCAGTGCGGGGCAGCTTAGCTGCATTCACTGGTAAAACTGACAATGTTACGGCTAAAAGACCCAATGAGCCGACCGCTAACTTTCTAAACATCATATCTCCTCAAAAGTCTACTACTGACTCTAACAGATTTTCTATTTAGTTAATGATTCTTAGACCATATACATTGTTCCGCTGGTTGCAGATGATCAACTGGCTAGGAGGAGTTACTTGCTTTGCAAATTTATTCTATTCCCTCAATCGGGGCGAATCCTTGGCGCTGGACATTTTCTGTTACTGTGCGTGGATCGAGAAATTGCAGCAAATAATCGGGTCCTCCGGCCTTGGAGCCAACTCCAGATAGTTTGTAGCCGCCAAATGGTTGTCGCGCTACGATCGCCCCGGTAATACTGCGGTTGATATATAGGTTGCCGACCTCGAACCCTAACTTTGCTCGATCGATATGGGATGGGGTGCGGGTGAAGTTTAGGAGGTTTTTGAGGGCGGAGGGAAGTTCGACTGCTGCGTCGCTGAGATATTCTTGGAGATGGCGGGCGATTTCGGTTTTGGTGGTGAGGGCTGGGAGGCAGTCAATTAGTCGAAATAGCTGTACTCGGAGCTTGGGGTTATCCATTGTCCAGTTGAGTAGTTTTTCGTCCCAGCGGAGTTGATCACGGAGTTTGCTGAAGATCGATCGATTGGTGGTAGTGGCTGCGAGTAACTGACGGGCGATTTTTAGGGTTTTTTCTTCGATTACCTCTGGTGTAAGCGAAGCTATCATCAAAGGTGATGAAGTTGAGCCGTTTGGATTTGGGTTCATAACTAGGCCTTTAGTTTTACTTCACTTATTTAACTGATGCCCCCATCATATATTAGTGGGCAGCAATATCGACTGTGACTTTATCCCTGTGACAAAATTCCCCTAAAATACAAACAGACCTGCAAATTAAGAAACCATCATGAACTGGACTACTGAAGCTGAAGCTAAACTGAAAGAAATCCCCTTTTTTGTCCGTCCTGCTGCCCGCAAAAAAATTGAAAAGCTCGCCGAAGAAATGGGTGCAACCGAAATCAACGCTGATATATACTTACAAGCCAAGAGCAAATTCGGCTAGCAGCCCAAAAAATTTCATATCTAACCAAGCAGAAACTAATGCCTAACAACCCAGAGCATCATTGTCTAGGCATCGTCACTGGCAGTATTACCCGCGACCCTGAGCAAAAATTTCAGCTGCACTTACCAGATGGTTCTTGCATTAGAGCCGGAAACATCGCCAAAGAGTCGGCAGTTAGCCAATGGCAAGTACTGCCCCAAACTGCCTCCACTGGCGAAGTGACTCGGCTACATGTGCTGGCAGAAGTCAATGGCACAATAGCGGATGGCTGGCAAATTGTCGGAAAGGTCGCTCAAATTGCCAAAAAGAAAAAAACCGCCCTAATTGCGATCGCACAAACAGATGGTTCTGATCTGAAAATCACCGTGAGCGACTTCCCGATCGACCTAGTTAATGCCCTAGAATCGGACACCGTTACTATTACTGCTCAATTAATTAATGGTCGCATTGAAGCCCAAACCGCAACGCTATCTTCAGTGACAGAGACACCCGCTGGGATCCAAAAACCATTGCTGAGCCTCGATGCTAAACATCTCGATCGACGGACTCAAGAACTAACCGAAATTGCCCAAGCGGCGCTGACCCAAGAAACTGGTCAAGTTGATTGGCAGTTATCTCAGCTTATAGTGCGAGATCGGCGTTGGGAATGGCTGGCTACCAATGGAGCAACCATCACTCGCGTAATGGTCAACGCCAGCACCAAAGAAGCCGAGGTTGCTTATCAGCAGGTAATACCCGAGCTACCATTAGCCACAGAACAGCAAGAGCGACTACATGTTACCCCCCTCGGAGCTGCTCGCAGCATTGGTGCTTCTTGCTTTCGGGTAGAAATTGGTCCTTACGAAGTAATTTTAGATGCGGGGACTCGTCCCAAAGGCAGTCAGCCATTGCCAGAGTTTGATCTGATCAAAAACCCCAATCTTATATTGATCACCCACGCACACCAAGACCATATTGGTGCGTTGCCAGTATTCCATCGCCGCTTTGGGGCAACTCCAATGATTTGTAGCTTTGGCACCAAAGAAATAGCCGAAGTAATGCTCACTGATTGCTTAAAGGTACAAGAACTAAACGAAGATTTTGAATCGCTGTTTGATGAAAGCGATCTTCATGCCACTCTGTTTCATTTGCAAACCCAAAAAACTTTAGAAGATTTTTATCCTTTGCCGGGATTAAAAGTGCGGTTTATTCCGGCTGGCCATATTGTGGGTGCTGTTTGTATCTATTTGGAATACGGCGATCGATCGCTGCTATATACTGGCGACTACAACACTACTTCTAGTCGCACTACCGACGGTTTACAGCTATCTGATCTACCCCAAGCAGAAATGCTGATTACCGAGTCCACCTATGGTAGCGATGTGCATCCATCTCGCCGCAGCCAAGAAGGCGAACTGTTACAGGCGATCGCCGAAATAGTCCAAGCGGGCGGCAATGTGTTAATTCCGGCTTTTGCCCTAGGGCGCGCCCAAGAAATTATCTTAGCTATTCGTACTAGCGCGCTATTTCACAGCCTCAAAATTCCGGTGTATGTAGATGGTTTAGTCCGTCCAGTCACCAATGTTTTTCAAGATAATTTGGATTTGTTACCCAAGGCCGTGGCCAATTTTGCTAAAACCGGCAGAAAAGATCCATTTTTTGATGCCAGTGCTACGCCGCCAATTATTTGCATCGATAACCCTCGGGAGCGGCCTTTGGCGATGGCTAAGCCCTCCGTGATTATCGCTAGTTCCGGCATGATGTCTGGGGGAGCGAGCGTTTACTACGGCAAGATTTTGCTGGAACGCGAGAATGCGGCGGTGTTCATTTCGGGCTATACCGACGAGGAATCACCGGGAAGGCTGTTACAGGGGTTGGAGCCGGGGACAGAGATTGAGTTAGATGGTACCAAGCTGACGGTGCGCTGCCAAATTCGTAAGTTTAATTTGTCTGCTCATGCCGATCGAGTAGGTCTAACCCAAGTAATTCATCGGGTTGCACCAAAACATTTAATTTTGGTGCATGGTTCACCTTATGCCCTGCGTCAGTTGTCAAATGCTGGTGATTTGCGCGATCGGTATTGGATTCATATTCCCAAACTAGGAGACACTATTTCTTTTGGGATACCACCCGAACATTTATCTATGAAGCAATTGGCACGGGTCGATGCGGTGCAAGAATTTGAGGTGGAAGTCGAAGCCGAATATGATGGCATGTGGCTACGGGTGCCCGAGCCAGTTTTGGCCGACCCCCGTTGGCAAAGACTAACTACCACTGGTACTTTGCAAGCTCAATGGAGCAAAAAGGGGGTTTTGGAACTACGGGCAGCGAGTGTAGTTCCTCATGATATTGATCCAGCTTTCATTGCTGAAACCGATTGCTGTGCGGCTTGTCTGTCTTTTAATGGCTCAACTTGCCGGGAAACCAATAGTCCACTCTACGGCAAAAATGTTGATCCTCTAGGCAAGTGCCAGGAGTTTCAACGGCAGGTAGATATGGTGTCCCCAATAAATGATGAAGAAACTGATTATTAAAATCTTCCGAAATATTTTGTGGATTCCGCCATCTTTTAAGTTCAATGGCGGTAAATTCTCAGCAAATATTAAGGCTATTTCTCTATAGCTTTCAAATGAATATGCTTATAGCCAATTTTGATTTCAAACTCGTCTCCAGGAGATAAGTTTAACGCCTTGGTGTAGGCAACCCCGATTAAGATCTGTCCATTTTGGTGAACTGTAGCTCTGTAGCTGGCTTCGCGCCCTCGCCGATCGACCCGCGACTCTTCATTAACATTGATGCCAGTGGACTGTAACACCGCATCGTAAAACTTAGTGAGATTCACTTTGACCTTGCCAGATTTGTCTATGGAATAGTAGCCACATCCTTTGGCCGTTTCACTTTTTGGTAGATCCGACAACTCCTTAAGTTTTAACTTCAATGCTTTGCCGGTGAGGGGAATAATTTTCTCTGTTGGTGAGGTTTCCTTTGATTTAGCTTTTGAAACTTTTTCTACTGACGCTGTATTTTTTGCCATTGTTAGTGTTTTGGAACTTTGGATTTTCAAATTGTATAATAACATCGGTATTAACTTTTGAGCTGATAGCAAAAATCTTTTCGCAAAATGCCCCTCAGCTACGCTAACAACTAGATAAAACTCTATAGTCTAATGACTAATGACAGATATTCTGAGCTAACATATCTATCTCTACAGAAAAACATGCCTTTTAAAGCTGTATGGCATGATAACTCTGTTTACGATTAAGATATTGCTGAAATCAAGTAACCACAGCGATGCTCACCATCATTGATCCAATGGGTTCGTTCTACCTGACAGTCAGCTAAGGCTGTTTCAAACATCTCTAGCTCATGGCCACAAACTGTGGGAAAAGAATTGGCTACTTGAGCAATCGCACAGTTATGTTCAGTGAAAATAAATTTATTGCTGGTGTCGTCGATCGAATGAAACTCTGCCATATAACCTTCTTGGCGGCGTAGCTCCACCAGTTTGGCCACTCGATCGGGCAAGCTACCATTGCCCAACTGTGCCCGATACTCCAACGATTTGCGCTGCCAATGCTGTTCCAAAATAGCGCTGGCCTGGTCGTAGCCCAAGTTCTGCACCAGTGTATCTAAAAAAGAAATCACAAACTGGTCATACTGATTAGGAAACTGCTCACGTCCCTTGGGACTGAGTTGATAAATATACTGTGGTCGTCCCATACCTCCAGCTACTGACTGGAACACCACTAAGCCCTCGGCCTGTAAATCTTTAAGATGGCGGCGAGTGGCCTGGGGGCTGATGGTTAGTTCTTTGGCCAAGTCTTGAGCCGTGGCTTGACCTTGCTTGAGCAAGTACAGCAACATGTCTTGCTTGGTGGAGTTCTCAGTGATCATAAATTTCCTTTTTTCACTTTAACAACGCCCGAGTTGCTTTAGTATAGCTTAATATCAAACTCGACATTCACCTGTATTTGCTGCCCCCAAATTTTTATGAATACCTTAAACTCTACGCCCAATTCTGCCGCACCTTTGGTGAACCGCTTTGCTACTCGGCTAGTCAATGGCCTGCTTGCGGTGAAACCATTGGCAGCCTTTGCCAAAAATAGAGCACGAAATTTAATCATCAAAAGGGCAGAATCGATCGGCGTAGCTTGGCGCAATGATGTGAAAACCCTCAAAGCCAGAGATACCAGCAAACCCTTCGATCCAGCATGGGAAACTGAATTAACACAGTTTACCAGTATTAAAACTGTATATCCTGACTACTATCTCACTTCTTTTCATGCCTATTCCGAAGGAAACATGGGCTGGGAACCAGCAATGGAAGTAGAGGTAGCAGCCTATTCTGTCCATGCCAAAATTTTTGCCGAAACCGGTAAAAATGGCGATCAGCAACTACGCCAGAGCTATCATCAAATCCTCCAAGAAAACATCCCTCTTACCCCACAACAGGTGGTAGATATTGGTTGTAGTGTGGGTATGAGCACGGTGGCAATGCAGTCATTTTATCCTCAAGCACAGATTACCGGTGTAGATCTATCCCCCTACTTTTTGACTGTAGCTAACTATCGGCATGGTGCCAAAAATATTAAGTGGGTACATGCCGCTGCCGAAAGCACCGGTCTACCCGCTGCTAACTATGATTTGGTATCTTTGTTTTTGATCTGCCATGAGTTACCCCAAACAGCTACTTTGGAGATATTTCAAGAGGCACGACGCTTACTAAAACCCGGTGGATATATCGCTATTATGGACATGAATCCAGCTTCAGAAATTTATAGCCAAATGCCGCCCTATATTTTGACGCTGCTCAAAAGCACTGAGCCTTATTTGGATCAGTATTTTAGTTTAGATATCGATCTAGCTCTGCAAACTACTGGTTTTGAGTCAATCAAGCTATTTGCCAATAGCCCTCGTCATCGCACGGTGATTGCCAAGGCTAAAGGATAACAGTCTGATTTTGAACTTAAAATTGTTACCCAAGAACAATGTTAGAACCTATGCCCAGATATGCAGAGCATCATCCATGTAATCACTACTGGGAGAGAAAATCAGAAAAGCAAAGATGAGCAAGGCCAATAGTCCTGCTCATCCTTAAAGCTTAAAATCCTGCTCTGATTATTGAAATGTAGCTTTCACAATCACATCATTGAAATCTCGATCACTGAAAGTGCCAGCGAAGCTATCGCCAGAAGTACCAGCTAAGTCCTCGAAACCAAAAGTATTATCACCCAGTAACCGGATGTGGTCAGCCCGATCGGCATTACCCAAGCTATAAGGCGTATATACATTACTAAAATCAGAGTTAGCAGTGCTGGCATTGGCAATCAAAAATGGTGCATATAGCGCCCCACCAATAAAGCCACCGCTACCATTGACAGTTTGACCATTAGTACCAGTTAGATCAATGCCAGCTAGACGGCCTTGCACAGCAGCCTGTCGATAGCCAGCTTCACCCGGTCTGACTAAAGCATTACCTACTCTGATAGCACCTAAAACATCTTCGATTTTATAGAAACCAATATGATTGTTAAATGCAGCGTCACGGCTGATTTCAAAGTTTGCTCTGGCTATAGTAGTAATACCACTTAAGTCAAAAATTTCTCTCGTACCTTGTTGGGCAACGCCTAAAGGCGCTGGACTAGTGGCATTTTCAATTTGTACCACTAAGTCATCAAAATCTCGATCGCCACCACCAGCAATATCTTCAAAGGCGATTCGAGTGCTATTGGCGGTTTGAGTAATTTGAGAGTTTTGAAACCCATTAACATTGGCAGGGAAAGAAAACACGACGTTACCAGTGTTTGGGTTGAGTGCTAAATCATCGGTAGTTCCATTCACAGCCAGATAAAATCCTAGCTTGGAGTTGATCGGTAGATTGAGAGTACGGGTCGATCGACCATCTAAAGCAACATCAACAGCACTATTACCCAAGGCGGCAAAAACTACCTGTGAGCGCTTAAGCACCTCGGCCAAATAACCGCTTTGACCTGGTGCAATGCTGTTAACAGTACCGCTATTATCATCAACTGCAAACACGCCTAACTCGTTGCGGTTATTAGCGAGGTGAGAAATCTTACTAAACAGCAAAGTAGTTGAACTGCTACCACCCTGACTCATTTGCAGCAATCCAGCCCCCGGCACGGTGGGTGCTAACAATGGTGGCAGAACGCTAAAGCTACGAGTTTGTCCAGCTAAAGTATTTACTCCATCACTAACCCCATAAGTGAGGTTAATTGTCCCGCTGAAATTAGTAGCAGGAGTGAGGGTGAAAGTACCATTATTATTTACGATGCGGCCATTACTAGCAGTTAAGTTAGTAACAGTTAAAGTAGAACCAGCATCTACGTCGCTAAATCCAGCCAGGAGTGATGCTGCTGTAATAGTTATGGCAGTATTTTGGACTGTATTGGCAAGCACAGTAGTTGGTGCACCGATCGGAGCCTCGTCAAAATTAGTGACAGTAAAGGCAAAGTTGCTGGTCGCATCGGGGGTTTGGCCGACGGTAGTATCATCAGCATTTACGGCTAAGTCGAAGCTATTCTTAGCTTCAAAATTCAGTGCAGTGTCAGCTTTAAGAAACAGGGTATTTCCTTCTAACTCAAAGCTAGCTGCATCCGTGCCGCTCAGGCTCAAGGTATTAGTACCGGCACCATCATCGGTGACAGCTAAATCAGCTAGCTTAATACGGCTAGTAGTGCTGCTGTTTTCGGCGATCGTTGCTACTACATTGCTAAAGACCACCGCCGTGGGTGCTAAGTTGCTTGGAATCACTGTGTCTTGACGAGCAGCTAAGTTTTGAATGCGTTCATCTAGAGCTGGAGCGGTATCGGCCTGCCTAAAGGGCTGAGTAGCATTAGGGAAAGTTTGTAGCAAGTATTCGGCTAAAGCATCTTGCTCAGAACCGAAGCTGGCAAAATTGGTTCTACCAAAAGGAGCGGCTTCAACAATAGCAGCATCTTGTCTGCCATTACGATTGAGGTCTTCACTGGCTTCAAAACCATTATTATTGGTGTCTGGTTCGCCCAGTAAATCTACCCGATTAAAGAGAGTTGGATTTGCAGTTTGAAAAGCTGGGAAAGGGTAATTGTCACCACCGCTAGCCAAGAAATTGAGGGTAATAATCCGAAAAGTGCGATCGGGGTTGCCGACTATTTCGCTGTTGCGGGCAACGATTTGTGGAACTGTACTAGGTTGATCTGATACTACAGAGAGCGATAAAACTCGATCGCCAGCCGGACGAGTAGCATCGAAACTAAACCTAAGCCCTCCGAACTGCCCAAACTGTCCAGGACTAGCGCCAGGTGCTGTACCTGCTACCGAGTGCTCAATTACCTGGAGGAGCTGGGCAGCGGTGACTGTTACTAAGGCCAATCCGTTATTAAAGCGCAGAGAATTTGTGATATCTAGCTGGGAAATATCTCCGGTAGCTTTATTCGCCAAAGGATTAGCCTCGGGCGGTAGACGCAGGGCATCACTGGCATTGGTACCACCAGTGGGGAAAGTTATTACTCCAATATTGTCCCGAATACCCCCGCCATTTTTGACTGAAATAGTGACAGTTGGATCAATGCTTCTGCCGATCGCTAAGTTGGCATCAGCGCTCAAATTACCAAAGTTAGTTTCTTGGGTTCTAACATCACTGCGGGTGCCATTCAGAAATACTTCGGTGCGACCAAAGATAGCGCCATCTTGGGCGGCTACCACTGTCCTGACATTATTTACAATGGCTTGAATTTCTGGGTCAACTAATGATTGAGCATTTAGGGCAGCTACTCCAGCAGCATCGGTGGCATAGGCACCACTAATATTTGCATCGTAGCTAGTAGGGATAATGTTGCCAGCGGCATCAAAATCAACCACTAGCCTACCGACATATCTATAGTTGCCATCAGTATTAACCACAGCGATCGGTTTGCCATCAGCAGCGGTAGCAAAGATTGGATATACTCCCTGAGAAACATCACCGGCTCTCAGCACATCGTTACTATCGGTCAAACGAGTATTAGAACCACCGCCCATGATGATGTCTACATTTCTGAGGCGAGTAGCTAACTGTTGTTCAATAGAGAGTTGCTGCATGTGAGCTAGCAAAACTACCTTATTGATATCAGGATTAGCCGCTAACAGTGCATCTACATCTGCTTGAATAATTACAGCCAAAGCATCGAGTTCAGCAGCAGATGGATTGCCACCAAAGGGAACTGGACTAACGCCAACACTACCGGGGCTAGAAATATTGCGGAGAGTAGGAGTAGTGGCACCGACGACCCCAATTCGCTCACCGTTAACTGTGATCACGGTGCTAGCGGCAATTTTGTTTGGAATTGTGCTAGCTTCTTGGCCATCGGCTGTGACCAAAGGAGCTAAATTGGCATCTGGGGCAAAGTTGAGATTGCCGCTGAGGTAGGGAAAAGCTGCCCCTGGATAAGCGAGGTAAGCTGGGGTAGTAGCAGTGGATGGAATAGCTGCTCCTGGCCGTAACAAATTAGCTACTAGACTAGTGCCTAAGTCAAATTCATGATTACCAAAAACTGCGGCCTGGATCCCCAACTCGTTCTGAATCAGAATATCTGCTCGTCCCTGGCCACCATAAGCTTGTTGGCCAGCACTTAAAAATGCTCCAGGAATGTAAAGATCCCCAGAGGACAAGATTAATGTATTAGCAAAGTCGGGGGCTGTATCAGCATCGCTGCCATCTTGGTTTTTGAGGGCATTAAGCACTGCCGAAAGCCTTGGGGCATCTTCGATCGCCGGAATACCAGCTTCTTGATCAGAAAAGTGCAAAAGCTGGAGCTTAAATGGAGTTGTAGCAGTAGAATTATTAGGTGCGTTGGGATCTACTACGACTGTAGTGCTATTGAGTGCGCTGACTGGAATGTTTCTGATAGTTGCCAGTGGACTACTTCCAAAGCTGAGAGTGGCATCGTTGCCTACTTGGCTAACTGTCAAATTACTAAACTGGGTGACACCGGCTAAATTGACTCGAATAGTGTCATTGCGTTGGTTAAAGTCAGTAATGGTATTGGGTGCAGTAGGAATATCCACTTCAGCAAGCCGAAAAACGTCTTGACCCAAACCGCCGGTGAAAGTGTTGCCACCCAGGCCACCAAAAATTACGTCGTTGCCTGCACCGCCAATGATTGTATCGTTTTGATCGGCATACAGCGTATCATCACCATCGCCGCCGTCTAAAGTGTTATTGCCATTGCCATCAGAAGTGAGCTGATCATTGCCTGCCTCACCAAAAAGCTGATCATTGGTATAGCCAAACAACTCATCATTACCTTCGCCACCTTGCAGAATGTTGCTACCGGCTCCGGCTAAAGCATCGAGAGAATCGTTGCCTGCTAAGCCTAGCAAAGTATCATTACTTTTGCCACCATCTATAAACAACAAATCATCATTAGCAGTACCGTTGACCGTCGCCATTTGAAACCCCTTAAAATCAATTAATTTGTTACTTAAAGCAATAATTCTTGTGACAAAGCAAGCAGCTTCAGTATTACCAGGTGAATCTTAGCACTAGACTTGTGTTTTGGCGTTAAGTATGGCTTATCAGTAAGTTAAAAATTGGTTAAGTTACTCAATATCAAACTATTCAAAATCTGTTTTTGTGTTCTACTAATAACAAACCTATTTTATTTGTTAGCGAGCAATAAAAAAACCAGGCAAAAGACTTTCAAAGAACTTTGCCTGGTCGATTTCTTATCTAGTTACTATTAAGCAAAAACAAATTGACCAGCATTGCTAGGAGTTAAGCTGGTAGCCTGAATTCCTTTTAGTAATGCTAACGACTGACCACCAAAGCCGAT
>JAYUSV010000409.1:0-4046 GCA_043755495.1 Synechococcales cyanobacterium | reverse complement strand
TTACCGATGTTACCTCTAAGGAAGTCGTACAGATCCTGCGGGGTCTCTGACGAGAAGCCCATACCTACCCGCAAGGGAGGTGTTGGGAGATGTCACATTGCCATCATCTGCTCTAGATGAGGATTTCAAGCCAAATCTAGAAAGGTGACAGTAGCCTCTGAAGATGTCAGAATATGAAATATTACGATCCTTTATATATGTTGCTGACACTCAAATGAAGCAAAAAATCGCCAACAGTCCATTTTTCGATCGACTCTATCATCCTGATCGACCCGTCATCGTCTTCGATGGCGCAATGGGGAGCAACCTACAACTGCAAAACCTCACCGCCGCCGACTTTGGTGGTGAAAAGTACGAAGGCTGTAACGAATACCTCGTCCACACCAAGCCCGAATCTGTCGCCACCGTCCACCGCGCCTTCTTGGCAGCCGGAGCCGATGTGATCGAAACCGATACCTTTGGGGGCACCTCGCTCACCTTGGCAGAATATGATCTGGCAGACCGAGCCTACGAGCTGAACAAAACCGCAGCGGAACTAGCCAAAAAAGTTACCGCCGAATTTTCCACCCCTGAGAAACCGCGCTTTGTGGCTGGTTCGATCGGACCCGGCACCAAACTACCCTCGATCGGCGCCATCGATTACGACACATTGGAAACGGCTCATGCCGAACAGGCTAGGGGCCTGTTGGACGGCGGAGTCGATCTATTTTTGGTCGAAACTTGTATGGATTTGCTGCAAATCAAAGCAGCTCTAAACGGCATCGAAAAAGTGTTTGCAGAAGCCGGTCGGCGGATTCCTTTAATGGTTTCGGCCACCTTTGAAGATATGGGCACCATGTTGGCTGGCTCAGATATTACTGCTCTAGTCACAGCTTTGGAGCCTTACTCGATCGACATCCTGGGCTTAAACTGCGCCACCGGTCCCGATTTGATGTCGCCCCACATTAAATATTTGTGCGAAACCTCGCCCTTTGTCGTTTCTTGTGTGCCCAATGCTGGTTTGCCAGAAAATATTGATGGCCATGCTCACTACAAACTGACACCTATTGAACTCAAAATTGCCTTGATGCGGTTTGTAGAAGATTGGGGCGTGCAGGTAATTGGTGGCTGTTGCGGCACTAGCCCCGCACACATTCAACAACTGGCTGAAATCGCTCAAGAAATCCAACCCAAAAAACGTGAGCCAGCCTACGAAGTATCTGCTTCGTCGTTGATGACTTCTCAGAGTTACTTCCAAGAAAACTCTTTCTTGATCGTGGGCGAAAGATTAAACGCTAGTGGTTCCAAGAAATGCCGAGACTTGCTAAACGCCGAAGACTGGGATGGCTTGGTTTCCTTGGCGCGGGCACAGGTAAAAGAAGGAGCGCAAGTTCTAGACATCAACGTAGACTACGTGGGTCGAGATGGCGTGCGTGATATGCGCGAAGTGGTTTCGCGGGTGGTAAATAGCGTCAATTTGCCTCTAATGCTCGATTCTACCGAGTGGGAAAAAATGGAAGCTGGCCTCAAAGTGGCCGGTGGCAAATGCTTGATCAACTCCACCAACTTTGAAGATGGCGATGAGCGTTTCTTTAAAGTGCTGTCTCTGGCCAAAAAATACGGCGGCGGCGTGGTAATCGGGACGATCGATGAAGAAGGCATGGCACGCACAGCCGAGAAGAAGTTCGAGATTGCTCAACGGGCTTACCGAGCGGCGGTGGAATACGGTATGTCGCCCCAAGAACTCTTCTTTGATACCTTGGTGTTGCCAATTTCTACCGGCATTGAAGAAGACCGAGCAAATGCACGAGAAACCATCAAAGCCACCAAAACAATTCGTGAAAATCTGCCGGGATGTCATGTAATTCTGGGGGTTTCTAACGTTTCCTTTGGTCTGAACCCAGCTTCTCGGCAGGTGCTAAACTCAGTGTTTCTGCACGAAGCGATGGCTGCCGGGATGGATGCAGCAATCGTTAGTGCCAACAAAATTTTGCCGATGGCTAAAATTTCGGCTGAGCATCAGAAAGTTTGTCAGGATTTGATCTTCGATCGACGAGAATTTAAAGACACCATCTGCACCTACGATCCTTTAGGGGCACTGACCACCATGTTTATGGGTGTCACCACCAAAAAAGATAAAGTTGCCGATGATAAACTGCCGATCGAAGCTAAGCTCAAAAACCACATCATCGATGGCGAACGCTTGGGCTTAGAAGACAACCTAAACAAAGCGATGGTCGATCATCCACCTCTGACTATTATTAATAGCTTCTTGCTCGATGGTATGAAGGTGGTGGGGGAACTGTTCGGTTCTGGCCAAATGCAGCTTCCTTTCGTGCTTCAATCGGCTGAAACCATGAAGGCTGCTGTGGCATTTTTAGAGCCACACATGGAGACCTCCGAAAGTGGAAATAACTCCAAGGGCACTTTCTTGATTGCCACAGTGAAAGGTGATGTTCATGACATCGGCAAAAACTTGGTAGATATCATCCTTTCTAACAATGGCTACACGGTGCTGAATATTGGCATCAAACAGCCAGTAGAAAACATCTTGGAAGCCTATAAAAAGCAGCCAGTGGACTGTATCGCTATGAGCGGATTGTTGGTAAAATCTACGGCTTTCATGAAAGAAAACCTAGAAGTCTTCAACAAAAATGGTATTAACGTACCAGTAATCCTGGGTGGCGCGGCGCTTACACCAAAGTTCGTCTACGACGACTGCCAAAAAGTCTATAAAGGCAAAGTTATCTATGGTAAAGATGCCTTTGCTGATCTGAACTTTATGGATCAGCTCATGCCCGCTAAGGCGCAGCAGCAATGGAGCGACGATGAGGGGTTTACTGGCGAATTTGCTCAGTACAATCCTAAGTTAGAAAAAGCGATCGACAGTCAGCCTAAACCCGAAAAAGTCTCCTCAGAACCAGTTGTCATTGACACCAAACGCTCTGAAGATGTGGAGCTAGACCTATCTAGACCCACACCGCCTTTTTGGGGCACACAAATCTTGAAGCCAGCAGATATTTCGATCGAAGAATTATTCTGGCACCTCGACCTTCAAGCCCTGATCGCTGGCCAATGGCAGTTCCGCAAACCCCAAGATCAAACCAAGGAAGATTACGAAGCTTTCAAAGCCGAAAAAGTCTACCCCATCTTAGAAAGCTGGAAAGCCAAACTCCTAACCGAAGAATGGCTGCATCCTCAGCTTATCTACGGTTACTTCCCCTGCGTCGCCGAAGGCAATAGCCTGCACGTCTACGATCCAGCCGTAATCGAGCAAGGGCTAACCCCCCAAACTGCCAAACCAGCAGTCACCTGGGAATTCCCCCGCCAGCGCTCTTTAAGAAGACTCTGCATCGCTGATTTCTTCCGCCCGATCGCCGAAAATCAATTCGATGTCTTCCCCCTCCAGGCTGTCACCATGGGCGAAATCGCCACCACCAAAGCCAAAGTGCTGTTCGATGCCAACAATTACACCGAATATCTCTACTTCCACGGGATGGCGGTGCAGATGGCCGAAGCCTTGGCCGAGTGGGGTCATGCCCGTGTCCGCCGAGAGCTGGGCTATGGAAAATTAGAGCCAGACAATATCCGTGACATGCTGGCGCAGCGCTATCAAGGTTCTCGCTACAGCTTTGGCTACCCAGCCTGCCCCAACGTGATGGATCAGGTACCGCAGCTCAATCTGCTTCAGGTAGAACGAATTGGCATGTCGATCGATGAAAGTGAACAGCTCTACCCAGAGCAATCCACTACCGCATTGATGGTCTACCATCCCAAGGCTAAGTACTTTAGCGCGTAAATTTGCCACGTAAAAATCAACTAGCACAGCAGGATTCCCTCACCATACCGCTTCGGTTGGTGGTGGGAGGAATGCGAGTGATTTGACGATTGCCTGCCCAATGATACCGACCATGCAAAGCATTTTCCCTACGGGAACGCTACGCGAACGGAAGGCGGGCAGGTATGACCTCAATACGGTTCGCTTAAGCCATCAGAAAATTCGCCAAATGGGTTGGGTGAGCGGAGTCGAATCCCAACCCAATGAATTCATTGATTTCCAATGGTGC
>JAYUSV010000408.1:0-4076 GCA_043755495.1 Synechococcales cyanobacterium | reverse complement strand
AAGATCGCACTAAGATATAAAGCCTAAGCAATTTTGTAGGTTTTCCAGCGGAGTTTCAGCATGGCAGATAATCGTCGCAGTCAGGCCATTACCCAAGGTACGCAGAGATCGCCCAACCGCGCCATGTTGCGGGCAGTGGGTTTTGGAGATGGAGATTTTATTAAGCCGATCGTTGGTCTGGCCAATGGTTACAGCACGATTACGCCCTGTAATATGGGAATTAACGTTTTGGCGCTGCGGGCAGAAGCCGCTTTAAAGAAAGCCCAAGCCATGCCTCAGATGTTTGGCACCATTACCATCAGCGATGGCATCTCGATGGGTACCGAGGGCATGAAGTATTCTTTGGTATCGCGGGAAGTAATTGCAGACTCGATCGAAACGGCCTGTACCGGCCAAAGTATGGATGCGGTGCTGGCGATCGGGGGCTGCGATAAAAACATGCCAGGAGCCATGCTGGCCATGGCACGGATGAATATTCCGGCAATCTTTGTGTATGGTGGCACCATCAAACCCGGTCATCACAATGGCAAAGATCTAACAGTAGTAAGCTCCTTTGAAGCCGTTGGTCAGTTTAGTGCTGGTAAAATTGATGAAGCTGAACTGACGGCGGTTGAAAAAAAAGCTTGTCCTGGGGCTGGTTCCTGTGGTGGGATGTTTACCGCTAACACCATGTCTTCAGCTTTTGAAGCGATGGGGATGAGCTTGCCATATTCTTCGACGATGGCGGCAGAAGATGAAGAGAAGGCAGAGAGTGCTGAGAAGTCGGCTTATATGTTGGTAGAAGCCATTCGCAACCAAATTTTGCCCAGCCATATTCTGACCCGTAAAGCCTTTGAAAATGCCATTGCTGTGATCATGGCAGTGGGTGGTTCGACTAACTCGGTACTGCACTTGCTGGCGATTTCTAAGACTATAGGAGTGCCTTTGTCGATCGATGACTTTGAAGCAATTCGGGTAAAGGTGCCGGTAATCTGTGACCTGAAGCCTTCTGGCAAATATGTCGCCACCGATTTACATCAAGCAGGTGGTATTCCCCAAGTCATGAAAATGCTCTTAGAGCATGGTTTACTTCATGGCGATGCTTTAACTATCAGTGGCCAAACTGTGGCAGAAGTGTTGGCCGAGATTCCATCTGTTCCTCGCACTGACCAAGATGTGATTAGACCTTGGGAGCGGCCAATGTATGCTCAAGGCCACTTAGCTGTACTCAAAGGTAATTTAGCTACCGAAGGCTCAGTGGCCAAAATCAGTGGCGTAAAAAATCCGAAAATTTCTGGTCCAGCACGAGTGTTTGAATCAGAAGAAGCCTGTTTGGATGCAATTTTGGCGGGCAAAATCAAGGCCGGTGACGTAATTGTGATTCGTTACGAAGGACCGAAAGGCGGTCCAGGAATGCGGGAAATGCTGGCTCCAACAGCGGCGATTATTGGGGCTGGCTTGGGTGACTCGGTGGGTTTAATTACCGATGGGCGTTTTTCGGGTGGTACCTATGGCATGGTGGTGGGGCATGTGGCACCCGAGGCTTATGTAGGTGGCACGATTGCTTTGGTGCAGGAAGGCGATACTATTTCGATCGATGCTGAAAAGCTCTCCTTGGAATTAGAGGTTGCGGCTGCCGAGTTGGCAACTCGGCGCGCTCAATGGCAAGCCCCAGCTCCCCGTTACCGCACTGGAGTTTTGGGTAAGTACGCCAAATTGGTCTCTTCTAGTAGCTTAGGTGCTTTGACCGATCTAGATTTGTTTTGATTTTTGATGTGGAGGTGTGTGACCAGTCAGTAACCTGGGTAAACTAAGAGTAACTCTTTTGACCTGTGCGGTCGCTGGAATTTATTTTTGCGTTAGGAACTCCAATGCCGACTTCCACCACAACACCTTCCAATACCAATACTCCGGATTCATCGCCTGCAGTTGGTGCTGCACCAATTTTGGTGATAGTTGCTGGGAGTTTATTTGTGTTGTCTGTAGTTTATGTAGTCAAAAATTTTAAAAAATTCTTTCAACAGTCTTCCAATAGTGTAGTACGACAATTCCTAAAAGAGCAAGTGCCAGAAATTGATATCCGGCAACATCGTCGCGATTTAACTAATCTAAAATATTTAGTCCAAAAAGCGGAAGGACTAGATAGTGAAAAGTTCCAGAACAATGAATTCTCAATGTTTTCTAAGATCAAGAGCTACATTGCACATAATGTTTATGAATATGCTGATTTGAATGCAGTTGTAGATATGTTAAATGTGGCAATTAATGCTCAGAAAAGCTTTGCGGCTATTTACCAGGTAGAGTCACAGTATCATAGTAAAGTTCAGCAAGAATTTTATGATTATGTTAGCAACGTACTCAATCGAGAAGGCTTAGACCGTCAGGAGCTGAAAAAGAAAATCTTACGTAAAGCTGAGTTGGTTTGTGGTGAGCTAAAAACAGAAGAAGGACGAGCAGCAATTGCTACCTATGCGTCAGAAATAGTAAAAGTTTCTGAGAACGATTTTGGCATTGAGCTACTGCGATTGTTTAAGAAAAATCATATGTCAGACTATTCGATCATTGGCAAAATTGGTGAATCAATTAATCGACTAGATGGGGCAAATTTAGTAGACTTAGATGGTTTGATGTTGATGGTGTTAGAAAAATCTAACGCTTTTGAAAAAATTGGTGCCGTATTAGATCTAAAAGAAGAAGCTAACTCCCCGGAAACCCATCGTAAAGTTTTGCAGTTTATTGGACTTAAAAAGCGCTATCAGGCATCTTATGCCAAATTTCAAGATCTGTTGGCCACTGTTAAGGAGTTTCATCGCTATTATCAATCGATCACCGCAATCAGAGAAAAGTATCCAACTAAAACTTATCGTATCCCGGTAGAGTTCACCATAGAATTACCAGGGTTAAAGCTATATAAGAAATATATGGCCATGACGGATAGCTATCAAGATCGGCCAGTAGATCAGCTCAGTGCTTTAGCGGCTAAGGCTGCGGCAGTGAATGACGATTCCAGAAAGCTCTTCAAAAATGGCTGGGATCGCGCTAAATTATCTAATATGGTTGTGAAATCTCAGTAGTTTGGTGGGCTATGATGTGGGCAATGGTTGCGTCCTTTTCTCATGGCACTTTTTCTTTCTAAACTTTTTCCATTGCTGTTAGTTTACCCTTTAGGCGTAGCTAGTATTTTGCTGGTGGTGGCGCTGGTGATGATCTGGCGTAAATCTAGGTGGTCGGCAGTGCCGATCAGCCTCTCCCTAGCCGTAATTTGGCTCTCTAGTAATGTGTGGGTGGTCAACGGGATGCTGCAATCTTTGGAGTGGCGACATATTCCAGCGGGGGAGTTGCCCAAGGCTGAGGCGATCGTGTTATTGGGTGGTGCTACTCGATCGGTGGCCTATCCTCGGGTCAACCCTGATTTGAATGAACATGGCGATCGAGTTACTTATACTGCTCAGTTATATAAAAAAGGCAAGGCTCCCATCATCATTATTAGTGGTGGTAGATCGGAGTGGATGGGTTCTGGTCTTCCTGAGGCTAAGGAGATTGCTAAGATGTTTCAGCAAGATTACGACATTCCGGCTGGGGCAATTATCGAAGATCCCACTTCGTTAAATACTTATGAGAATGGGGTGAATGTACAAAAAATCATGAAAGAGCGCAACATCAAAAAGGTGCTGCTGGTCACATCGGCTTTTCATATGCCTCGATCGGTGCGAATTTTTCGCAAGCTCAACATCGACGTGATTCCGGCTCCCAGTGATTATTTAGTTTCTCAGAACGAGCTGGATGAGCCACTTCGTACCCCAGAAGCCTTTATTTTGGGGCTGATTCCTAATACCGAAAAGCTAGATAAATTTACGGTGGCTTTGAAGGAGTATGTGGGGACTTGGACTTATATTTTGAAAGGTTGGGCTTGATTGTTGCAAAACTCTATGTATTAATTTTCGCGCAGCGATATACTGAGCAAGGAGATTGACTCTCTCTAAATTCGGCAAATCCTTTCGATCGACTATGAGGTGGCGATGAACGCTGGTATTGACTTACAAGGAACTTTTATCGAATCCCTGGTTGACTTTGGGATTACCAGTGAGCTGGCCAAG
>JAYUSV010000407.1:0-4084 GCA_043755495.1 Synechococcales cyanobacterium | reverse complement strand
TCGGCTTTTCGATCGTACTGGAACCGAATATCTTGACCGGCTCCCACAACTTCTCTGATCAAGGCGTAGCGCAAAGAATCAGTGCCATATTTTTCGATCATCAATAGTGGATTAATGCCATTACCCGCAGACTTAGACATTTTCTTGCCCTTTTCATCTAGCACCAAACCATGAATATATACATCTTGGAAAGGCATCTGGCCAGTAAAGTGCCCAGCCATCATCGTCATTCTGGCTACCCAAAAGAAAATAATGTCAAAGCCGGTCACTAGAGTAGAAGTAGGATAATATTTCTCCAAATCTGCGGTTTGGGCTGGCCAACCCAGAGTCGAAAAAGGCCAAAGTCCTGACGAGAACCAAGTATCTAACACATCTGGATCTTGGCAAATTTCTACGCTGGCACCAAATTTTTCGATCGCTTGAGTTTTGGCATCGGCTTCGTTGGCGGCAACTACAAAAGGGGTATGGTCTAGAATTTCACCGCCAGTTTCGCTCACTGCATACCAAGCCGGAATTTGATGCCCCCACCAGAGCTGCCGAGAAATACACCAATCTTCTAGTTTAACCAGCCAGTCCCGGTAAACTTTGCCCCACTTATCGGGTACAAAGCGCGGTGAGTTGTGGTTATCAAAGTAATCTAAGCAGCGATCGGCCAGCGGGCGAATTTTGACAAACCATTGAGTGGAAAGTAATGGTTCCACCGGGACTTTACCTCGATCGCTATAGGGCACGGTGTGCTTGTATTCTTCGATTTTCACCAAATTTCCAGCAGCTTCTAGTGCTGCTACTACATTCCGCCGTGCCACAAAGCGATCTTGACCCACGAAGTCGCCGCCGTTTTCGTTAATGCTGCCGTCTTTGTTCAGAATGTTGATGATTGGTAAGTTATGGCGCTTACCCATGGCAAAGTCATTGAGGTCGTGAGCCGGGGTGATTTTCACGCAGCCGGTGCCGAATTCCATTTCTACGGTGTCATCACCAATCACCGGTATTTCTCGGTCTACTAGGGGCAAAGTGAGAGTTTTGCCGATCGAACCCTGATACCGAGGATCTTCTGGGTTCACTGCCACCGCAGTATCGCCCAACATCGTCTCTGGGCGAGTAGTAGCCACTTCGATATATCCAGAGCCATCACTAAATGGGTAGCGAAAATGCCAGAGGCTACCGTTGACTTCTTTATTTTCTACTTCTAAGTCTGAAACCGCCGACTGGGAAGCTGGGCACCAGTTCACCAAATAATTGCCGCGATAAATTAAGCCTTCTTGGTAAAGCTGGGTAAATGCCGTGAGCACAGCGGCACTTAAGCCTTCATCTAAGGTGAATCGCTCCCGCGACCAATCTACCGAAATTCCTAAGCGGCGCTGTTGACCAATGATCGTACTACCCGATTTTTCTTTCCATTTCCAGGCTTTGTTTAAGAACTCGGTACGTCCTATTTCCGCTTTGGTGGTGCCTTCGGCCTTGAGCTGCTTTTCTAAAATAGTTTGTACCGCAATGCTGGCATGGTCTGTCCCTGGTACCCAGAGAGTATTCCGGCCAGCCATTCGCTGATAGCGCACCAGTAAATCAATTAGAGCACTCTCAAAGGCATGACCCATGTGTAAGCTGCCGGTAACGTTTGGCGGCGGAATTACCACGCAAAAAGGATCTCCACTGGCGTTAGAGTCAGCCCGATAAGTCTGCTGACTTTCCCAGTGCCGCTGCCATTTGGCTTCGGTTTCTTGAGCAGTGTATTGGGTCGGAAGATCGGCAGTCATGTCATGCACCAGAGGGATTCTGGGGATATCATAGCAAAATGCGGGATACCAGAAGCTCGGTAGTTTCTGGCTCCACAAAAAAGACTGTTTCCAACCCCTGGTTGAACTAATCGCCGTCAATCGAATTAATCAATATTCTGTTCTGTCTTTTAGGGTACCAATTTTAAGCGGGACATTGTTGCACTTGCCCTCTACTCCCTTCCCGTCATAAGAATATAGACGGAATGCGTGGGTAAAAGCCTTGTTCAGAGCCAAAAAAGATCCATGTTCTTCTAGCGGGAAGGGAGTATTGCGACAGTTTTGTTGGAGCCGGTGTATTCGTTGGCAGTGAAGCTACGATTTCGGTGGCTGCTCTTTGGTACTGGGGACTTCAGTGGTTTGGCAAAGCCGAAGAGTCCTGGACTACCTGAAGATCTTGGCTCAGGTTGGGAAATATTAAGATGTGTGAATAAATACTAAAATTTGTTAAGGTAAGTGTACCTATCAAACTTATCTCATCTAAGTCTTCAACGGAAAGTAAGGCTTGGTAGGCGATCAGCCTTAATTCTCACAACCACAAATCTGGAGTAGATATCATGGACAGCTCTAAAAAAGTAATCAGCTCTACTGATCGCAATGAATGGGTTTGGGGCTTTACCCCTCAAGCTGAAATCTGGAATGGTCGGCTAGCAATGTTGGGATTTTCATCTGTTCTACTGATTCAGTATTTGTCTCGTCTGGGGGTTTTGCATTTTTAGAAGATATCAAAGTTACAAAATTTGATGGTTTTTGGGGGCAGGGGAACGAATTAATTTGGTGAATTAGAAGTCTGCAATAGAGAAGCTGACCCATCCGTCAAGCCAACTTGTCTTGACAGGCTTACGCCAAACAAAATAAAAGTCGATCCTCCAGAGGCGTTGCTTGGTTTAAGGCCAGAGATGCTGCGTTATGATATTTTCTGGACACCCCAGAATCTTAAAAATCTATGAGCGAAAAAAAAGCACCGGCAGCAGAGACTCCCAAAAATCCTACTGACCCGGCCTTTGGTTGGACAAGTTACGCCGAGCAAGTCAACGGACGCTTTGCCATGGTGGGCTTCATGGTCTTGCTGGTGATCGAACTCTTCACCAAACAAGACATCATCACCTGGCTAGGACTGCGCTAGCGAATCCCAAATGCTTTGAAAATCGATTTGTATCCACCCGCAGCAGTAGCTTCAAACTGCTTGCGGGCAGTGGCACTAGGCTTTTCAATCCGGCTGTTACCATCATCGTAGACAGTTTTAACTTTAGAACCGGTAAAAGCAACCAGAGTACCATCATGAAAATAGCGCACTGCCACTACTTTGCCCTTCTCGAACCAATAGCCCACTCCATCACCCACCTCGGTAATTGATTCTGAAGCACTTACCACTTTGCCTTTAATTCGACAGACTCGGTAAGTAATGCCCTTGACTTCTTTTGTCTGTGCTGCACAACCTACAACCATTTTATCTAAGCGATATTGTTCTTTTGCATATAAGCATTTATATGAGTTATCAGTGCATTCTGGGGCAATAGGCGCTTCGTCTTGAGCCAAGACTAGAGGAGTGATATTTATCAAAACAGCATTAAAAAGCAAAGTAGCTGCCGTAAAAGACTTCCAAGGACTAGACATATTCTTGATCTAAATTTAAGAGGAGATTTGGGTGTATCACCTAATCTATTTTGAACTACCCGCAAAATAAGGTATCGAAATAGAGTGTGGTATGGCCAATATCATACAAAAATTACCCTGATCAACTCCACCACTCAACCTAAATATTTGTGAAGGAACAGAGCCGCAAGTGTTACAGTTCTTGACAGAGTAGGGAGAGTGGCTGGACAGCAGTGGTACGATCTGCTTCAAAACCCACATATAATCACAAAATTATGGCGGACAAAATACAACTAACTGGCAAAACCCCCATCTATGGTGGTAATACTGGCGGCTTGCTCTCCAAAGCAGATGTCGAAGAAAAGTACGCAATTACCTGGACTAGCAAAAGCGCCCAGGTATTTGAATTGCCTACTGGCGGTGCCGCTACCATGAATGCAGGTGAAAACCTTTTGTACATGCCCCGCAAGGAGCAGTGCTTAGCATTGGGTACCCAACTGCGCACCAAATTTAAGCCCAAAATCGAAGATTATAAAGTCTATCGAGTATTGCCCAACGGAGACACCGCTCTACTTCATCCGAAAGATGGCGTATTTCCTGAAAAAGTTAACGAGGGTCGGGAATTCCATGGCAAGATAGACAGAAATATTGGCAGCAATCCCGAGCCAGTAACTGTCAAATTCAAAGGCAAAAAGACTTACGAATAGTTCTTT